>NZ_KE148364.1:16263-71789 GCF_000410615.1 Novosphingobium sp. B-7
CACGCCTGGTGCGTGCGGTGCGTGCGGCCCAGCCCCTGGATTGCCCGGTCCGCGCGCCATCCGGGCTCGAGCAGGAAATGAACCCGGCGCTGCTGGTTCTTGGCATCAAGGCTGGCGTGATAGCTGCGCCCCGTGCCGCCCGCATCGGAGAACACGAGAATACGCTTGGCTCCCGTCATGAACGCGGTGGTCTCGGCAAGGTTGGTCCGGGGTGAACGGCTTTCGAGGCGCTGCTGGCCCGAACCGTCCCGGACCAGGCGTTTGCTGCGCCCGGTGACCTCGGCGACGGCCGTAACCCCGTAATGCTCGAGTAGCGCATCGAGCGCGGTCGGGATCGGGGGCATGGCGCAGATGTGCTCGATCAGGTCTGCGCGCGCGGCCTCGGCCTGTGGGTTGTGGACCGGATTGCCTGCCTCGTCCCACATCGGCCGCGAGCGCACGTCGCCGAGCTCGTCCGTGTATTCCTCCATTTGCCGGGTCGGGAAGGCCCGGGTGAGGTAGTCGACGACGTATTCCTTGCAGTCTGCCAGAATTTCGAGCTCCTCGCGTTCTTCGGGTTCGAGCTCATTGAGACGTCGGTTGAGGATCGATTCCGCGGTGCTCACCAATTGAACGACCACGCTGTCGCCCGCGCCCAAATGCTCGTCGATCGCGGGGTAGATCGATGGCAGCTTCAGCGCGAGCAGCACCTGTCCGAAGAAGCGTTGCTTGGTCCCCTCGAAGCGGCTGCGGGCCGCCGCCTTGGCGCCGCTGTTGAGCGTCCTTTTCTCAAGCCCATCGACGATCCCGGTGAGTTCGAGCGCGGCTTCGAGGTTCTGGTGGATGATCGTCCAGGCCTCGCAGTAGGTGTCGTAGACCGCGATCTGCTCAGGGGTCAGGTCGTGGCGCAAGATGTCGTATTCGATGCCAGCAAAGCTGAGCGCGCGAGCGAGGTAGAGCCCAGAGGCCTTGAGGTCGCGGGCAACCAGTTCCATTGCGGCAATGCCGCCATCGCGAATTTCGCTGATGAACTGCTCGCGATTTGCGAACGCCGTGCCCGGCCCCCACAGTCCAAGCCGGACCGCATAGGCGAGGTTGTTGACGTCCGAAGCACCGGTTGCCGAGGCGTAGAGCACGCGGGCGCGCGGCAACGTGTTCTGGAGCAGAACCCCGGCGATACCCTGGAGTGAGCCCTGCTTTTGACCCAAGGCCCCTTCCCCGCCCGCGACGCCGCCCATTTCGTGGGCCTCGTCGAAGACGATCACGCCTTCGAAGTCTTCGCCGGCCCAACGGACAATCTGGTCGAGCCTGGTGTCCTCGACGCGTGAACTGCGCAGCGTGCCGTAGGGAACGAACAGGATGCCCTCGGGCGCTGCGATCTCCTCGCCGATCTTCCAGCGAGCCAGATCGAGAATTTCGGACGGCAACCCGCCGATCGCGGTCCAGTCGCGCTGCGCGTCCTCGAGCAGCGGCGCATTCTTCGAAATCCAGATGTGGCGGCGATTGCCCTTGAGCCACTGGTCGAGAATGCAGGCCGCCGCCTGCCTCCCCTTCCCTGCCCCGGTGCCGTCGCCGAGGAAGAACCCTGTGCGGTAAAGTTTGCCGTCCGAGTCCTCCTTGAGCGCAACCTCGCCGGAAGGATGGGTAAAGCGACCGTGCAAGTCGCGGCTCCAGGCCTCGCCTGCATAGATCACGGTTTCGAGCTGGGCGGCCGAGAGCAACCGCGCTGCCACAGTGCGTTCGGGCAGAGCGGGCACGTAGCTGGGCTTCGGCGCGGCGATCGAGGCCATGGCGGCGGATTCGACGAGGTGGGTCGGGTGTTCGCCAGCTTCCGCGATGACCACGCGTGACGGCCGGTAATCGGCATAGACCCCGCGCTGCTCGCCCATCGCGGCAGGTTCGGCCAGCACTTTGTAGGCGACGGGGCGGACGTTGTTGGTCTGGGGAGCTCGCACGATCACGGGCCGGGCTGGACAGGTCTTCACCGAGCGGAACAGGCTGAGCTTTGGTCGGGGCGCAGCCGCCCGCGTCGGGTCACGCAACGGCGTCCGGGGCGGCACCGGCGGCAACGCGGCGAAGAGTTCGCCGACCGAACCGCGGTTGATCGTGGATACGCCGATGTCGCCTGGCACCTTGTCGATTACCAGCATACGAACGGCGATACCGGTGCCGTGCTTGGCATAGCCGCCCTTGTCCAGACGAAGCGACAGGACGACCCGCGCGCCTTCAAGGGTGCGCCGGAAGGCTTCTTCGTACTTTGCCGAAGGCGAGAACCAGTCCGGCATGATCGCAACGATCCGGCCTCCCGGCAGCAAATGATCGAGTGCGGACCGCAAGTGCCTGGCGGCGGTGTTCTGATCTTCCCCGCGCGATTGCGACACCGAGAACGGCGGGTTCATCAGAACAACGCTTGGCCGCGCGGTTCCGGAGAGCAGAGCGCTGAGTTTCGCACCGTCGTGGTGGTAGACCTTCGTGCCGGGAAACACGGCCTCGAGCAGGTCGGCGCGCGTTGGCTCGAGTTCGTTGAGGATCAGATCCTTGACCGCGCCCTTGGCAAGCGAAGCGATGATCCCGGTGCCTGCGCTCGGCTCGAGTAACACGTCATCGCTCGAAAGCCGCGCCAGATGAATGGCGAGACGGGCCAGCGCCGGCGGCGTCGAGAACTGCTGGAACTGGATCTGGTCCTCGCTGCGTACCGTGTGGGTTGGCAGTTCTTTCGCCAGCGCCTCCAGCGTGGCGATCGCCGCGCCGACGTCCATGCGGCCTACCAGCTCGGGAATGGCCAGGGAGAGCGCGACTTCCAGCGCTTCGAAACTGTCGCGCTGCTGCCACGCACCTGCGGCGTCATTGCCGCCTGCACTCTCCGTCATGGCTTCGCTCAAAGCAGCTCGGTCGATCGGAACAGCGAGGAGTAGCTTGGCGGCAAGTGTGCGCGCAGCGCCGAGAATGGCGCTGGCGCGCGGAATCGTTGTGGTCATGCGGAGAACTCCTGAGCTCGTGCCGATCAGCGGCACGCCCCCTCCAGCCCCCCTCCCCTCACCGCTTCAGAAGCTGCGCCCAGTCGTTCATGCGGCCCGGTGGCCATTCGGTCTCGATTGCAAGGCCGGGGCGTCGATAGGCTTCGGCTGCGCGATCGCGCGCCCGCCTGCCCTCGGCGTCGTTGTCGGCCAGCAGGATCAAGGTTTCGACTGAGGCGGGGATGTTGACCTGGTGGAAGCGTTTGGCACCCATGGTCGCCCAGGCCTGGATACCCGTGAGCGACGTATAGGCAGCCGCAGTCTCGAACCCCTCGCAGATGCCGATGGTCTTGGCTGGCGAGCCGTTGGTCCATGCAGCGCCGATAGCCTGGCCGAGGACGCGCTTCTCGGTGTAGGTCGATGTCGACGGATCGAGGAAGATCCGCTGGATCGCGGCGATCGCGCCCGCCTTGCGCATCGCAACGAGGAGTGCCGGCTCGAAGCTCGCAAGCTTCCCCTGCCCTCGTGGACACCGGGGATGAAAGCGCAGGTCATCGACCGGTGCCCAGATGTTGCGAACTTCGCGGACATAGTGCTCGGCCAAGGTTCCCTCGATCTCGCGCGCCGCCTGCCAGATGGCGAGATAAGCCCCATGGCTAGTGTGCCGGTTTGGAGAGATGCTTGGAGGTGTGAAGCTCGGCAGATCCATGATGCGCCGAAGGGCTTTGAGGACATCGCGACTGTCGCACCCAGCATGGCAGGTGACGAGGATACTGCGGTCACCCTGACGGATCGCGAGGGATGGGGTCCGGTCAGCATGCGCGGGGCAGCAACACATGGCAACATTGCCGGACCATCTACCGTTCAGTCGGGCTACCAGGTCGCGGAGAGCGGGTGATGGTCTGTTTTGAACTATGGACATGCAAGCCCAACCAGACCACCCTCCTCTCTCTTGTCATTGAATCCTATTGATCAAAACGCCCAAGCGCAGCTTGGGAGGTTTCTTAGATTCAGGATTCTATGATTCGGGGGTCTTTAGGCACCGAAAAACAGAGACTTAATTGCCTTCTATGTGAGCCGAAGGGGGCTTTAATATGAGCCTGCGGGGGCGTCTGCATGAGGCCGCGGGGGCGTCATTATGAGGTCTCGGGTGATTGCATGAGGAATCGGGGGACTTGGTGTTCTCACAACAAGACCGGGTCAGAAGGCTCTGATTCCAGTGACTGAATCGCCAATTTGGTTCGTGGTGGGTCTAAACCAGGCGTCTAAATGAGCAATGGGGGGAGTCCGCGCCTCTGCGGATCGGGTTTACCTGAGGAATCGGGGGTTCGTGTGTTGCCGGGACAGCCAATCCGAGATCAATTATGTGAGTAATCGGGGTTCTCGCGAAATTGCGCCCAAAACCAATAACATGGCGCGGCGTATATGTGAGTCGGAGGGGGCAATGTGACAGCTGCCTTTTCCGCCGCGACGAACACCCTGTAACCCTGCCCCATGACTATATGAGTGATCGGGGGAATTCCGGGCAAGGACGGAATCCTGCGGCCTTCCAGAGAGTTTTATGTGAGCCTTTGGGGGCTATCCCGATGTTGCCCCTTTTTTGCGTGGACAGGCCTTTATGTGAGTGATCGGGGGCTTGTCTATGTGAGTTCACGGGGGTGTGTTCTCATTATGACAAGGTGATGTTATGCAACTCACATGGAGCTCGATTCGAATCCCAGTGAAATCGAGGTTACTCCAGGTTTGGAGGGCCTGAGCCGCACCTTGCGTGTGGCCGAAGTGATTCGCCGCAAGGACCTGGACTTCGTAAGCAAGCCTGGCGAACTCGTCGAATCTGAATTCGAAACTGGCTCCTTAAGTGCGGCCGCGAGAAAAGCCTTTGCTCTGATGTTGCGCAAGGCCGGGCCGGATGCGGGCGAGACCAAGACCTTTACGATCACCAAGAAGGAACTGCGCGGGTCACATAAGGGGAACGAACGAATTCAGCCGGTCATGGATGAACTGCTTCGCGTGATTGTCCGCATCAGGACCACGTCGAAGAAAGGCAAGCCGGCGGTCATGTCGCAGTCGTTGCTTGCGAGCTGCGTCGAGGAAATCTCAGAAGACGGGATGAGCGTCGTCGAGTTCGAGTTTTCAGACAATTTCAAGCGTGTGATCCAGCGTTCGGACTATTATGCGCGGGTCAATCTCGGGGTTATGTTGGCGCTGCAATCGCGTTACTCCCTCACCCTTTATGACCTCGGCTGCCTGATCATCAACCGTCAGAACCGGGTTGTGAAAATGACGGTCGAGGAGCTTCGCCGTAAGCTTGGCGTTCCAGAGGGGAGCTTCAAGAACTTCGCGGAATTCCGCCGAGACGTGCTCGCAAAGTCGAAGGCCGAAATCGATCAGCTAGCCGACTTCATTGTGGAGTGGGAGGAAGTTCGGGGGGCTGGACGCGGCCGTCCGGTTGTTGCGGTCAAGCTGACCTTCTCGCCGAAGGAGCCGGGCGAGCAGGAGGCAACAGCCAAGGAATTGGATCGTCCAAAGGTGGGACGCAAAGCCCGCCGCGATGGGACCGCAGAGCAGATCGTTGCCATGCCCGCGCCGAGGATCACGACCCGCAAGCTTTTCCCGACCGATTCCCTGCATTTCTGCGGTGATCAGACCATTCTGACCATCGTGAGTGACTTTGGTGGTGGCTGGGACAAGGATCTCGTTGCGGAGGCCTATCGCAAGCAGATGGGCCCCAAGCTCGAGACCTTGAGCGGACAGGCGCTATACAAGTCCTGGGAAGGCTTCTGCAAAGGCTTCGTCAAGGCCCGCGGACGGGCCTGACCCCCCAATCACTCACATTAACCTGACCGGTTGAGGGTTAGGCCCCCTCCCCTGCCCCTTCCGCCAGATCGAGGAGCGCCACGATTCCGTCGGGCAGGCTCAGATTGCGTTCGTCGCACCATTGGACGAGGCGGTCGCGTTCGGGTGGCGAGAGCCGCATGCTGATGTGGAGTGTGCGCGTGGGGCCACGCTGCGGCTTCCGCTTGGGGACCATCGCTGTGTCGACGGCGACTTGCGGGAAATAATTGCCTGGCAGGGCTGCTGGAGCTGGATCGCGCGCAATCGGTGCTGCCGGTGCAGGCTTCGCCACTGTAGTGGCTGCGACAAGGTTCTTAAGGCGGTCTGCCGGACTTGCAGGCGGCGCAGGCTGCTCGAGGCGCTGGCGCGTTGAACTGATGATATCGCCCATCGCGCTGCTGGCGGGGTTCTGATCAGGCATTTACGGCCTCCTTGTTCTGGATTTCGTCGAGAATGTTGGCGAGCACGCTTTGGGCGATGTGTCGCGCCTTCTCGGTCTTCGCGAGTTTGTTTGCCTCGACTTCGGCGAGCGTCATGCGGAAATTGGACATGGCGCGGAACGCGTCGAGATTGTGCATTTGCTCGGTAAATGTGGGCAAAGCCTTGGAAATCTGACTATCGATTTCCCATTCAGCCTTAGACCGCGCGACCTGGCCAGTTTGCGTGATCAGCACCCGATAAGGTACGCCGCGGCACATTTTTTCGAGCATGTCGCTGGTTTCGACGGTGCGCTCCAGATCCAGGCGCGAGGACCGCGTCGGAATGACAACAAAATCGGAATCCATGGCGGCATAGGCCGTCTTGAAGTTGGAGGTTCCTTCGGAGTCCACGATGACGAGTTGCGCCAGTTCCCGTGCTTTTGTGATCGCGGCGCCGATGTCCGCATCGCGCAACTGTGAGGCATCCTCGACCTGAATTTTGGAGTCCCCTCCCCTCCCCGCAGCCAGTCGATCGCGATGCCAGTTCAGCAGGCTGTTTTGCCGGTCTGCATCCAGCATGTAGACCGAACCGCCCAAGGCCTCGAATTCCGATGCCAGCGCAAGCGCGAGGGTCGTCTTGCCTGCTCCGCCTTTGCTTTGGGCGATTGTGATAACGGGCACGGTCATTCTCCTGTGTGGCGTCAGCGCGGCACATCGCGCGGCACAATCTGAAAGTGCAATCACGAGCGCGGCACCATCTGCGAGTGCTGGCCCTAGCGCGTATGGCAGCGCGGTGCAAGGCGTAAGCGCGGTACAAGTTGGCAGCGCCAGCGAAGGCGCTGGCGGATGGTGCCGCGCCGCACATAGCGCGGCACATAAGCGCACCACGATATGCGGTACAAAGAGCTGCACAGTATGAGGCACAAAACGCGGCACAATGTGCCGCGCTGAATAAACTGTTGGACTTCGGCCAAAAAAAGGGGAGGGTGGGGCCCCAAAGTGGGTGCCGCGTTCTGCAGACTCCAGAACCTGAATCAACCACAGGCGGATAAAATCACCTTGTCAGCGGGCCGCAGCCGTACAAGATTCGCGCTTTCTAACGCGACCACGGCCAGGGAAGCAGTCCGAGGCGTAACTTCAAGTGCGCGAGCGAGCTCGGCACGGGTGAGGGGCCCCAGTGCCGAGATGAGCTGCCACACATGCGGGGCATGAGAAGAGGCATAAAGGCCGCGCAACTTAAGATCGCGACGATGAAGCGCCTGACGCATCGCCGAAAGATCCGACGACACCGCAGCCGCGGCGCTACCAATAGCAGTGGAAAGCAGAGAGGGCAGGGGGCTCTCGAGAATCTCCTTAAACAGGCCACGCGGCGCGAGCCCGGCAAGCGCAAGGGGGGCTGCGCCGAGACCGAAGAGCTGCGGGCGCAGCGCGGCGGCAAGTGAAGCGGCCCAAGCTGCGCCACGCGGGGCAAAGCGGCTGAACACGTGCCCCTCAAATTCAACGAACTCGCTGCCGCCTTCAAGGAACGGGGTTTCGTCCTCGCGCAGCTGATGGATCCATTCGGCGAGCGCGGCGAGCGGATCGGCAGCCGGGAGCAAGGCATCAAGCCGCTCGAGTGCGCGATCGGCGGGATCGAAGCTGCTGGTGAAGCTTTCGCTGACGCCCTTGGCCTTGAGCGCGATCCGCGCGGCGCAGGCGAGGGGAGGGGGGCCGCGCCGACTAATCCAAGACAGCATGTCGCGCCGTTCCTCGCCATACCAGCTGCGCATAAGCTCCGCGGATTCTAACCCTGGGTCATGCTCTATCCCAATGTTCTCAAACGTAAAATCGCGGACATGCACGCGCCACAGGCGGCGCAGCGTGGCGAGCGCGAGACTTGCGGCAAGGTCGTCGTCGAGGAAGGGCAGGGCGCCTTCGATCCGCGCGAGCGCGATGGGCCAAGGGGCAGGGGAGGGGGCCATCGACCGGAAAATATACTATCGGCCAGAAAAGTATACGTCGCTTGTATGGCACCATCACTATCCGATAATGGCTCTTCACGGACAGTGAAAAAGGAGGTAAATAAGGCTCGGTTGGGCGCGGCGAAGGGCGAGAAAATGGGGGATGGCAGCGAGGATGCCGCCGTTGGCGAGACCCGGGTCGCAGTAAACCCTGTCGCAGCGGCATCCTCTGCCGTGATCTCAGACCCAGGGAGGATATTGGGCGACGAGATCGCAGCAGCGCGGGTTTACCGCGCCCAGGCCAAAGCCGCCAACACCATCCGCGCTTACTCCAGCGACTGGGCCCAGTTCGAAGGCTGGTGCGATGAACGCGGGCTCGATCCGCTCCCGGCGCGGTCTGAGGCGGTAGCGACATACCTCGCCTCGCTCGCGATGGCGGGCAAGGCGGACAGCACCATCGGCCGCCATCTCGCGGCGATCGGGTGGAAGCATCGTCAGGACGGCCTGTTGGTGCCAACAGCCCGCGATGAGAAAATGGCCATTGCCGACACACTCGCTGGTATCCGCCGGGAGCAACGCGCGCGGCCCAGCGCCCGCAAGGCGGCGATTACCGCCAGCGAGTTGGCGGCGATGATAACCGCCGCCGATGGGCAAGGCACCCGCACGATCCGCGACCGGGCGATCCTGGCTATGGGCCTCGGCGCAGCACTCCGCCGCTCGGAACTTGTCGCGCTCGAAAGGCGCGATGTGGAACTGGTGGACAAGGGCCTGAAGCTGACGGTGCGGCATTCGAAGACCGACCAGGAGGGTGAGGGGCAGGTGATCGCGGTCCCCTCCGGCAAGACACTCAAACCCGTTGAGCGGCTCAAGGCCTGGCTGGCGGTCCGTGGCGGCGGCGCGGGGCCGTTGTTCTACCAGATCGACCCGCAGGGCAGGCTGACTGACAAGCCGATGTCGGACCGCTCGATCGCGCGGTTGATCCAGAAATACGCGGGGCGGGTCGGACTCGATCCCGAAACGGTGGCGGGCCATTCCTTGCGGGCCGGGTTCCTCACCGAGGCCTCGCGCACTGGGGCGACCATTGCCAAGATGCAGGAGGTGTCGCGGCACAAGAAGGTGGAGGTCTTGCTCGGTTATGTCCGGTCCGCTGAACTGTTTGACGACCATGCGGGGAGTGAATTCTTGTAAAGAGTTAGCGAGCCTAGCGGCTAATCAATGTCATCCAACTGGTCCCCTTAGCCTATTCTCGCATGAGCATATCATGGGGAAATCGATCTTCTTCGCATGCTCACCGCAAACCAATTTGTAGTTGCCGGGGTTGATCAAATTGAGCCGGTGTAAATTCCGTTCTCCAACCTCACATCTCTGGCTCGGCTCGGGCGGAATGCGGCCACGACAACAACCTTGTTAGCTACTCCTCACAAAGTGTCAGCGTTGCGATTTTGGCGCGAGGTGCCTCTAATCCACCGCGATCCCCTAGTGCCTCAGTAGCCAACCCTTATCGCCCCCAGACGGGTTTGCTCCTAATATGCCTTATAATGCAGTTTCAATTGGCTGGATATGCTTGAACCAGCCGAACAATAAAACTGTTAAATGGAGGGGATTTGCCGATGCCAATCAACCTAGATGTAGGGCGGGGATCTCTCCGAGCCAAGTTTGCGTGCGGCTCGGCGCTTGCAGCCCTGATGTCCCTTCTTCAACCGTCCACTGCTTATGGGCAGGATTCGGAAGGGAAGAATGCAGAGGTTGAAGGCGTCTCCACCACCCCCGGAGAAATCATCGTTACCGCGCAGCGCCGCAGCGAAAAGGCGCAGAACGTGGGGATTGCGATCGCCGCGTTTAGCGGTGACACGTTGAAGGAACGCGGTGTCGCCACCAGTTCAGACATCGCAGCTTTGACTCCCGGGGTAAATCTCTCGGGCACCTACGGTGGGCAAAGTGTCCAGTTCTCAATTCGCGGCGTGACGCAGAGCGATTTTAACGACGCCATCGAAGGGCCTGTCGCGGTTTACGTTGATGACATTTATATCGCCTCGCAGCAGGGGCAGTCGATGGCGTTGTTTGATCTGGCGCGCGTCGAAGCGTTGAAAGGGCCGCAGGGCACGTTGTTCGGTCGCAACGCGACGGGTGGACTTGTGCACATGGTGGTCCAGACGCCGAAACTCGCTGTCATGGAAGGCCACCTGGATGCGTCCTACGGACGGTTCGACACGACCTCGGTTGATGGCGCCATCAACATTCCCCTCGGGAATTCGGTTGCGTTGCGGGCCTCAGGAGCGTGGAATTACAACGGAGCGATGTGGCGGAACGTTTTTCCGGCCGGAAACAATCCGGCGGCAATTCAGTCATTTATCCCCAGAACGTCTCCTCAGGGCCAAGATCTGGGTCGCAAGGACTCTCTCTCGGGCCGCCTTCAGCTTCTTGCGGAGGTCGCGCCCGATTGGCGCATTCGCCTATCGGTCAGCGGGACGCGTCAGCGCTTCTCCGAATCCCCTTGGGCTTCTTCAGTTGCAACTCCAGTGGTCGATGCTTTCGGGAACGTGGTCAACACTGTGCGTACCGGGCCGAATGACACCCGCAGCGTGATCGGGGCTGACGGTAACAATTACTTCAACCCGGCAATCTTTGCTTTCCAGGCGTTTCAGCAAGGCAATGGGCCGATCTTCGCGCCGACAGGTGCAAGCATGACGCGCTTCCCCGGTGCGACTTGGTTCGGCTACACGCCAGTGGACATCAACAAGCGGCAGCTATCGAAAGACTACGCATTGTCAAACCTCAACCGGTTCGACGCCTACAGTTTCTCAGGACATCTCGATGGGAAGGTTGGTAATTCTGACCTCACGCTAATTTCCGGTTATAACCGCTACAAGAAAACCTTCCTGCTCGATGCCGACTCCTCGCCGGGCAACGTTTTCACGTTCGGCAACAAGGCCGATATCCAGACATTCTCCACGGAGTTGCGGCTTTCTCACAATGCTCCAGGTCTGAACTGGCAGGCGGGTCTGTACTACTTGCACGACAATGCGTTCAATGCGCAGGGCATCCTAGGCCCGACTGGGTCGTACTTCGCGCTCGTTTTTGAGCTTCCCCCCGCCGCGGGGGGCTTTGGAATCCCGGGCGCGCTGGCGAATGGGATTGACCCCTTGGCCGTCTTCAGACTGAAGACGAACAGCTATTCGGCCTTCGGCCAGATCAACTGGGAGTTCGCTCCCAAGTTCACAGTTGTTCTGGGAGGGCGTTGTCCCCCGTCAGCGCCAATGGCACAGATTTGAGGTTGTGATTTAAGGAGGGTTTGGGCTTCGTCGCAGTGACGAAGGAACGAAGATGAAGCCCAAACCCTCCAATGCAAAATCGCCGGCGAAGCCCTCTGCGGATCGGGTGGTGAAGGACATCCGGCGGCAGACCCGCCGGCATTTCTCAGCCGAGGACAAGATCCGCATCGTACTCGACGGCCTGCGCGGCGAGGACAGCATCGCCGAGCTGTGCCGCAAGGAAGGCATTGCCTAGAGCCTGTATTACACCTGGTCGAAGGAATTCATGGAAGCAGGAAAGCGCCGCCTGGCCGGCGACACTGCCCGTGCCGCGACAACGGGCGAGGTGCAGGACCTGCGCCGCGAAGCCCGTGCCCTGAAGGAATGCGTTGCCGACCTGACGCTGGAGAACCGTCTACTGAAAAAAAGCATGATCGCGGATGGGGGCGACGACGCATGAGGTATCCGGCATCTGAGAAACTCGAGATCATCAGGCTCGTCGAACAGTCGCACCTGCCCGCGAAGCGCACGCTGGACCAACTCGGTATCGCCCGCCGGACGTTCTACCGCTGGTATGATCGCTTCCTCGAAGGTGGGCCCGAGGCGCTGGAAGATCGACCTTCGGCGCCAAGGCGGGTGTGGAACCGGATCGGCGATGACATCCAGGCCCAGATTATCGAGATGGCATTGGAAGCTGACACAACCGATCTCAGCCCGCGCGAACTGGCGGTGCGGTTCACCGACGAGAAGCGCTACTTCGTATCGGAAGCCACGGTTTACCGTCTACTCAAGGCCCATGACCTGATCACCAGCCCGGCCTACGTCGTGATCAAAGCCGCCGATCAGTTCCACACCAAGACCACCCGGCCGAACGAGATGTGGCAGACCGACTTCACCTACTGCAAGATCATCGGGTGGGGCTGGCTGTATCTGTCGACCGTGCTCGACGACTTCTCGTGCTACATCATCGCCTGGAAGCTGTGCACCAACATGCGGGCCGAGGATGTCACCGATACGCTGGACCTCGCCCTAGCGGCTTCCGGCTGCGACAACGCCACGGTCCTGCACAAGCCCAGACTGCTCAGCGATAATGGCCCCAGCTACATCGCCAGCGAACTCGCGGAATACATCGATGCCCAGCAGATGAGCCATGTGCGCGGCTCCCCGTGTCATCCGCAGACCCAGGGCAAGATCGAGCGCTGGCACCAGACCCTGAAGAAGCGCATCCTGCTGGAGAACTACTTCCTGCCCGGCGACCTCGAGGTCCAGATCGAGGCCTTCGTCGAGCACTACAACCACCAGCGTTACCACGAGAGCCTGAACAACGTGACGCCCGCCGACGCCTACTTCGGCAGGGCGGCAGCCATCATCCAGCAGCGCGAAAGGATCAAGCGACAGACCATCGAACATCGGCGCTTGCAGCACCGCAAGCTCGCCGCCTAACATCAATCCCCAGACGAGGCCCGCAATCCGCTAATCTACGCCGCGATCTGCGCCAAATGTTCTGACGACGGACAGTTCACTGACCAGGAGATCGTTGAGCGCTTCGTTCTTCAGTTGATCAACGTCGGCGCCCAGATCCTTGAGGAGGGTATTGCCTACCGCGCCGCCGACATCGATGTGGTCTGGGTGCATGGGTTCGGTTTCCCGCGCCACCTGGGTGGACCGATGTTCTATGCCGACACTCTCGGACTTCCGCACGTGCTGGCCCGCATCGAATATTGGCACGCCCGCCTTGGCCATTACTGGCAACCGGCACCGCTGCTCCGGGAGCTGGCAGGTGAGGGCGGCAGCTTTGCAGCATTTGACGCTGCACGGGCTGGATGAATGGCGCCCGCCCTGGGTGTTCGGCTATCCTCAGTCAATCATGATTTGAGAAAGTGGGGCCGCGGTGACGGGATAGCCGAGGCCTTCGGGTATATGCAGCATGTCTTGCGCACCAGTCTGGACAATCCAAGGCGACACGGTTTGCGCCGGGGTACTCCGGGCATGCATCGCAACTTCCTCGAAGCTCGTATGCTGTGCGAGACGCTCAAGGTTGCGACGGGTAGGATAGATCGCCTTGATTTCTCCGGTGTCGATCAGGTCAAGCGCTTCTCGGGCGCTGGTCCAGAACAGCCGGGTACTTTCGCCAAGGTCGGGAGTGAGGTCAACATTTCCGCTGCCGATGTTGGCAAGGTAGAAACGGGTGTCAAAGACCCTGCCTGGTTTGAACGTCGGAACCCAATGCGCGAACGGGACGAGGGCTTCGAGGTCGAGTGTCCAGCCGAAACGGTCGAGCACGGGCGCGAGATCTTCCTTTACCGTGAGCATGGTGCGTGCCGTGTGCGCCTGTTTAGCGTTCGCCCGTTCGGCAATTCCAATCACAAGGCCGGTCTCTTCGATCAGTTCACGGATTGCGGCGATGCGTGCGGGACCATGGATGCAACTGGGCTGTGCCGCGCATTTAGCGATCTTGCGGTCGCTTTCGTGAATTTTGCCGCCGGGGAAAACCACGGCCGATCCGGCAAAGGCCAACTCCTTGGCGCGCTGGATCATCAGGATTTCGGGAGGCCCAGATTGGCCGTTCCGAAAAACGATGACAGTGGCGGCCTCCACGATAATTTGCTCTTTGGTCTTTCCGTTTTGATCTGCCATTTGCGCTTACTCCGAAGTCTGCTGCCGTTGGGGGCTCAGCGACCGATTATGAAAGAGAAGTTCGATGTTTACTAATACGAGGACATGGATCGTCGAATGGGGTGATTGCGACCCTGCTGGAATTGTGTTCTATCCTCGTTTCTTCGCGGCCTTCGACACCTCGACTTCGCGCTTGATCGAAGCTGCGACAGGAATGAAGAAGGCGGCGCTGATCAGTGAACATGGCATCATCGGCTGGCCGATGGTCGATACCGGTGCAAAGTTCGCTTCGCCCGCCAGCTTTGGTGATGAGGTCCAGATCGAGACTTCAATCAGCCGCGTCGGACGGTCGAGCTTCGGGGTCGAACACCGCCTGATGAAGGATGGCCAGGTTTGTATTGAAGCGACCGAAGTCCGCGTATGGGCCGCACCCAGACGAGATGGCAACCCGGGGATCGAGAGCATTGCGATCCCCGAGGACATTGCGTCAAAGCTGCGCGGCGGCTGAGCCAGCATCAGCATCTGGGTGCGATGGGGGTAGTAAATCGATCTGGAGCGCCCATTGCGAACTTGCGCAGGTAAGACGAGCGGATCAGCGGTCCTGGGAAGAGTGCTCCGGCTGATGCCAAGCTATCCACCTTTGCGAAGGTCTCTGCGTCAATGGGAGTGGCAACGTCTTTCAATATCTGGGTGAGTTGATCGGCGGTCCGCGAGCCGACGATAGGAATGCGTTGGGTGCCCGATTGCATTAACCATCGCAGGGCGAGCCGCCTGGGTGTTTCGCCGCTCGCATCAGCAATCTCGATAATGGCGTTGCGGACTTCGCGCAGCGGGGGCGGAATGCGGTCGCCCGGTTGGCGCTGAGGGGTAGCCCCACCGGCCAAGGCGCCGGCCGCCAACGGGCCCCAGCAGAACACAGCGAGGTTCAGGGCGTCGGCCATTGGAAGGAGGTCGCGCTCAACGCCGCGGACCGCCGCATTGTATTCGAGCTGGACACCTATCACCGGCGCTCGACGTTGCTGTTCGGCCAAGGTCGCGGCCCGGGAGATCAGCCAGGCAGGCGTGTCAGAGATTCCAAAATAGAGAATCTTCCCGGAGCTTACGAGATCGTCGACCCCGCGCAGGATCTCTTCCATGGGCGTTGTGCCGTCCCAGAAGTGAAGCCAGAGCAAGTCGATGCGGTCAGTCTGCAATCGGCGCAAACTTCCCTCGACCGACTGCATCATGGTTCTGCGGCTGTTTCCACCGGCAAGGGGATGAGCCGAGGATGCGGCTGTGAATTTGGTAGAGAGGATCAATTCATCACGGCAGGTTCGGGCAAAGGAGCCGACGATCTCTTCGCTCGTGCCATCCCCGTAATTCGGAGCGGTGTCGATCGTGGTCCCGCCCGCTTCGACGAAGCATTGCATGATCGCTTCCGCTTCGCTCGCGGTGCAGCCCCATGCGCGGGAGTCTCCAAATGTCATCGTTCCGAGGGCAATCTCGCTGCTTCGCAGCCCGCTCGGGCCGACCAGGACTTGCCTGAGCATGCTTTCTAATCCTCCCCAGTATCTCAAATGGTGGCAGCGACCTGCAATTTGATTCAGATCAACCGAACCTCGTGAATTGCATGATAGTGCATTTTGAACATGCTGCATAGAGCATGTTGAGCCGGATGGAGGATGATTGTGGCTGAGCCAGAAACCCTGATTGAAGACGATGCATCCGTAAAAGCCGATGCCTTTGTCGAAGTGAACTATGATGACCTCATTCCAAACAATGTGGATCTGTCGTCCGACCGCCAGCTGCTACGCGCATTGGAGACTTGGCAGCCGGAATACATCTCGTGGTGGAAGGACATGGGGCCGGATGGCTTCCAGGCAACGGACGTTTATCTGCGCACCGCCGTCGGCGTCGATCCGGCGGGCTGGGCAAAGTTCGGTCACGTCAAGATGCCCGACTACCGCTGGGGGATCCTTCTGGCGCCGGAAGTCGAAGGTCGTACCATTCCATTCGGCAAGCACAAGGGCGAGCCAGTTTGGAAGGAAGTGCCCGCCGAATACCGCTCGCTCCTTCGCCGGCTGATCGTCGTCCAAGCCGATACCGAACCAGCCTCGGTAGAGCAGCAACGTCACCTTGGACGCACGGCACCTTCGCTCTACGACATGCGCAACCTGTTCCAGGTGAATGTCGAGGAGGGCCGACACCTGTGGGCGATGGTCTATCTGCTTGTGAAGCACTTCGGCCGTGACGGCCGCGAGGAAGCGCAAGCTTTGCTCGAGAGACGCAGCGGGCATCAGGACAACCCGCGCATCCTCGGCGCCTTCAATGAGGCGACGCCGGACTGGCTGTCGTTCTTCATGTTTACCTATTTCACTGACCGCGATGGCAAGATGCAGCTCGCCAGCCTTGCTGAGAGCGGCTTCGATCCGCTGTCTCGCTCGTGCCGGTTCATGCTGACTGAGGAAGCCCATCACATGTTCGTGGGCGAGACGGGCGTCGGGCGCACGATTGAGGCGACATGCACTGCGATGAAGAATGCGGGTATCTCCGATCCGTATGATGTCGAGGCTATTCGCGCTCTGGGTGTGATCGACCTGCCGCTGATCCAGCGTAAAGCCAACTTCCATATGTCGGTAACCCGAGACCTGTTCGGCAGCGAGATTTCCGGCAACGCCGCTGCCGCCTTCTCCGCTGGCCTCAAGGGTCGCTTCGGCGAAGCCCGGCTCGATGGAGACGATCATGTCCTGGAAGATGCAACCTACGCGGTCACCCGGGTAATCGACGGCAAGTTCGTTGACGAGGACGTTCCGGCCTTGCGGGCGATCAATGCGCGGCTGCTCGATGATTACATCGCCGATTGCCAGACGGGCATCGAACGCTGGAACCGAGCGATCGCCAAGGCAGGAATCGACTTCCAGCTGACGCAACCGCACAAGGGCTTCAACCGCCGGATTGGCGAATTTGCAGGCCAATTCATCACGCCCGCGGGTGATATCGTCAGTGAGCAGGCCTGGAATGCAAGCAAGAACGAGTTCCTGCCGACAGACGACGACCTCCAGTTCATCAACTCGTTGATGCAGCCGCGCCATGGCCCGGGTGAATATGCGAGCTGGATTGCCCCGCCGCGCATCGGCATCAACAATCAACCGATTGACTACGAATACGTCAAGATCGCCTGACAGGAAGGGCAGGCATGAAAAGAGCCGGAACCTCGCGATGGGTTCCGGCCCTTTTTGGTGTCCGAAGATGCGTTAACGCGGCTTTAGCGGGGTGTGTCAGTGAGCTTCAGGCCCAGAGCTACCATGCGCTCTGCCAGCTCGCTGGCCCTTTCCGACCAGCCCGCGAGGTCCTCGACGTTGAGGATGTCGATCGCTCCTGCCTCGGATATGAAGCGCGCGCCCGAGAAGCTCTTGATGCATAGCTTGCCTGAGGACCGGCGTGAGAGCACGCCACTGGCGACAAGGTTGCGCCGTTCCAGAACTGCCGCCACATCTGCCATCGCCGCGCGGAGCAGGTCGGGCTCTTTGTGCCAATTGGTCAGCCGTTCCTCGATGACCTGCCGCTTTTCTGCAAACGGCATTGCCTTGAGGGTATAGGAGAGGAATTTCTGCTTCTCCTGCGCGCAGAACCAGCGTGCCATGAACTGGCTGACACGGTAGTCGAGGAGCGAGCAGCGGGCGATAAAGCCGCCTATCGCTGCGTGGGCACCAAGCATCTGAGCATCGGCTTCGTGAATATCCATATCGCTTTCTCCTCAGCCGATTTGCGTCGCCCAGCCGGCAGCCCATTCGCCCGCGACATCTTCGGCAAGTGTGCCGCTTGATGCATCGTGGCGTTCAATTTCAACAATACGGCGGGCACCACAAGCGGTGAGCGCTGCATCCCAACGATCACCTGCGGCGCAAAACGTATCGGCGTAAGTTCGATCACCAAGCGAGAAGATCGCGTAATTCTTGCCGGAGAGATCGTATCCGGCTTCGACCGCAGCGAACAGAGCCTGGCCGTTGTCGGGGATCTCGCCATGCCCGTAGGTTGAGGTGACGACTACGATCAGGTCGAAGGGTTCGAAGGCAGAGGCGTCAAGGCCGTCCATCAATTGGCGTTCGCAGTCGAACCCTGCACCTGAGAGCGCAATCTCGACTTCTTCACCGCACATGTCGGCAAGGCCAGTCATCGTAGCGACAAAAATGCCGGTGCGCGTGTTTCCGCTCGACATAGGGCTCCTCATCCGGAAATATGATTCGTATGATACTTCAATATGCAATATAGTGCAGACATGCAAGCCACCCAATTCGATCAAGATTCAGAAGGCACTGCCGCCAGCCTTGAGATTGCCAGCCGTATCCGGTCCGCACGCGCACGTGCGGGCTTTACGCGAAAGCAATTGGCGGCGGCATCGGGCGCCTCGGAGCGTTATCTGGCGAGACTTGAAGCCGGAACCGGAAATCCGTCCATAGAAATGCTGATGGCGGTGGCCGACGCTCTCGGTCTCGCCGTTGCTGATCTTATTCCCCTCGGGGGTGAGCGAGATCGCGAGATGGCACATGTCGCCCAGCTGCTGAGGCGAATGCCCCCTGAACGCATTCGCGCTACGCTCGATTGGCTCGGCGAAAGCCCGGTGGGATTGGGCGGCAAGGGCAGGCGGGTTGCCCTTATCGGGTTGAGGGGCGCGGGCAAGTCTTCCTTGGGGCAAGCGCTGGCTGAGCGTATAAACGCGCCATTCTTCGAGGTATCAAAGGAGATCGAGCGCCGCTATGGCGGCACGATCGGTTTGCTGCTCGAAATCAACGGGCCCTCGGCATTGGGTCGCTACGAGGCGGAGGTTCTGGAGGAGATTTGCCAGAACAATGGATCGGCCGTTATTGCCGCGCCTGGGGCAATTGTTGCCGATGGAAAGCTATACGAGCAACTGCGCCGGTCAGCCTGGACTGTCTGGCTTCAGGCGTCTCCTGAAGACCACATGCAGCGGGTTGTCGCACAAGGCGATTTGCGACCGATGAGCGGCAACCGCGCTGCCATGGCCGATCTCAAGAGCATTCTTTCCGCGCGAGAGGCCGACTATGCCCGGGCGGACGCCCGCCTCGACACCTCGTCGCAGGATTTTGCCCAAACCCTTGATTTGCTGGAAGGGATAGTCGCCTCATTGCCGAGATGAATTATAGTGCTTGTTTGACCTCGATCAATGTCCTATTGTGCCGATCGTAATCGGGATAGAGGAGTGATTCGATGGCAACTCAACTCGCCGGGGCAACTTCCCCCCAGGCAACGCCGTATACCTATGATCAGGATGGCGAATCATATCGGCACTGGAACGTCAGCATCGAGGGCCGCATCGCCACCGTCGCGATGAACGTCGATCCCGATGGCGGACTCAACCCCGGCTACAAGCTCAAGCTCAACAGCTATGATCTCGGCGTCGACATGGAACTGCATGATATCGTGCAGCGCCTGCGGTTCGAGCATCCCGAAGTCGGCTGTGTTGTCCTGACCAGCGCGAACGATCGCATCTTCTGCTCAGGGGCCAACATCTACATGCTGGGCACTTCGAGCCACGCGTGGAAGGTGAACTTTTGCAAGTTCACCAACGAAACCCGCAACGGGTTCGAGGATTCGTCGCAGAATGGCAGCCTCAAGTTTCTTGCCGCAGTCAACGGGACTTGCGCGGGCGGCGGCTACGAAGTCGCGCTGGCCTGTGACGAGATCCTGTTGATCGATGATCGCTCGTCGGCAGTCTCGCTTCCCGAAGTCCCGTTGCTCGCGGTTCTGCCGGGAACGGGCGGCCTGACCCGCGTGGTCGACAAGCGCATGGTCCGCAAGGATCTCGCTGACGTGTTCTGCACTTCGGAAGAAGGCGTGCGTGGCCGCCGCGCCAAGGACTGGGGGCTGGTTGACGATGTCGCCCCGCGCGGACGGTGGGATGAGGCCGTCAAGGCGCGGGCGGAAGCTCTAGCGAGCCAGACCCCGCGCCCGACTGCGGCGACCGGCGTCAAGCTCACCCCGGTAACGCGCACGATCGACGAGGTGGGTTACCACTATGAGACGGTGGACGTGACCTTCAATCGTGCACGCGGGTTTGCAACGATTGTGGTCAAGGCTCCGACCAGCGCGCCGCCCGCCGATGGCGCTGCGGCTGCGGCGCAAGGCACGGCCTTCTGGCCACTGCATATGGCACGCGAGCTCGACGACGCGATTCTGCTCCTTCGCACCAACGAGCCGGAACTCGGCCTCTGGGTTCTCAAGACCGAGGGCGAGGGCGCCAAGGTTCTTGCTTACGACGATATGCTGCTCGCCAATCGCGACCACTGGTTTGTTAACGAGTGCGTGGGCATGCTTCGCCGCACGCTCTCGCGTCTCGACGTTTCCTCGCGCTCGATGTACGCGGTGATCGAACCGGGCTCGGCCTTTGCCGGAACTCTGGCGGAACTCGCCTTCGCGGCTGATCGAGCCTATATGCTTGAACTGGTTTCGGACCCCGAGAGCGGGCCCGTCTTGCACCTTGGCAAGGCCAACTTCGGGCTCTACCCGATGTGCAACGGCCTCTTCCGGCTTCAGTCGCGGTTCCTGGGCACGCATGGCCGGATTGCAGAACTTGAAGACATTTCGGGCACAGCAATTCCATCAGGCGAAGCCCATGACCTTGGCCTGGTGACCTTCGCACCTGACGATATCGATTGGGAAGATGAAGTTCGCCTCGCCATCGACGAGCGAGCCGGCCTGTCGCCCGATGCCTGCACGGGCATGGAAGCTTCCTTGCGCTTTGCGGGCGCTGAGACCGTCTGGTCCAAGGTCTTTGGTCGCCTTTCGGCATGGCAGAACTGGATCTTCATACGCCCCAATGCTGTGGGCGATGGCGGTGCGCTAAAGCTCTTTGGCACCGGCAAACGAGCTGAGTTCGACAAGAAGCGCGTTTGACGAAATTCCCGTCGTCCAACCCTCTCCTGGACGGCGGGAAACCCTATCACTGACGGAACGCCCCGCAAGAGACGGTGGCCCGGGAGAAATTCAATGGCGATTGATTATCAAACCAAGATTCCGAACAATGTCGACCTCTCGAACGACCGCGCGCTGCAGCGCGCGCTCGAGCACTGGCAGCCAGCATTTCTCGACTGGTGGAAAGACCTCGGCCCGACGACCTATCAGGGTCACGAGGTCTACCTGCGTACGGCTACTTCGGTCGATGCCAAGGGTTGGGCCACATTTGGCCACGTCAAGATGCCTGACTATCGCTGGGGCATCTTCTTGGCCGATCAGCAACAAGACCGGACGATCGGCTTCGGCGATCACAAGGGCAAGCCAGCCTGGCAGCAAGTTCCGGGCGAATACCGTTCGGCGCTGCGCCGTTTGATCGTGACGCAGGGCGATACCGAGCCCGCGTCCGTCGAGCAACAGCGCTTGCTCGCGCTCACCGCGCCATCGCTCTATGACATGCGTAACCTGTTCCAGGTCAACGTCGAGGAAGGCCGCCACCTCTGGGCAATGGTCTATCTGCTGCACGCCTACTTCGGTCGCGACGGTCGCGAGGAGGCGGAAGAAATGCTCTACCGCCACTCCGGCGATGTCGATCATCCGCGTATTCTCGGCACTTTCAACGAGCCGATCGACGATTGGCTGTCGTTCTACATGTTCACCTACTTCACCGATCGTGACGGCAAGTACCAGCTCAAGTCGCTGGCCGAGAGCGGCTTCGATCCGCTGGCCCGCACCTGCAGCTTCATGCTGACCGAGGAAGCTCACCACATGTTCGTGGGCGAAACCGGCATCGCACGCGTCATCCGCCGCACGCTCGATGAAATGCAGAAGCTGGGCACCGACGACCCGGCGACCCTGCGAAAGGCCGGGGTGATCGACTTGCCGCTGCTGCAGCGCTACATCAATTTCTGGTATAGTTCCGCGCTGGACCTGTTCGGAGCCGAGATCAGTTCGAATGCCGCGACCTACTGGGCCAACGGCCTCAAGGGCCGCCCGGACGAGGGCACCTATGAGGACCACGATTGCCTCGACACCTTCGAGCAGGTCGACACGCCCGATGGGCTGGAGCAGGTAGCTACCCGCAACGCGATGAACCTGATTACCCGTAATGCCTACGTGCGCGACTGTGGTATCGGTCTCACCCGTTGGAACCGCACGATTGCCAAGGCTGGGTTCAACTACGAACTCACTCTGCCTTCAGAACGCTTCAACCGGAGCGTGGGCGTTTGGTCGGGGATGTCGTTCGACCCTGCCGGCAAACCCTGCTCGCCGGAAACCGTTGCGGCTGCCCTGCCAAGTGAAGCTGATCGCGGCTATGTCAAGTCGCTGATGGTTGGTGTCACCGAGCCCGGCAAGTGCGCCAACTGGACCAGCCCGCCGGATCGCGGGATCAACAACATGACGTTCGATTTCGACTACGTCCGCGCTTCCTGAGAAAATATGCCGGCGCGACCCGGCCCGAGAGCCGGGCGCGCCGGAGAGAGAGGACCGATGAGAACTGATCAGGCCCGTACCATTGCGGAACTGCCGGACTTCTTCAATGCGGCTGAAGATCTGCTTGCTCATAACCTTGCGGAGCAGCCCGACAAGGTTGCCATCATCGACATCCACGGAACGTGCACCTATCGCGAACTCGCAGACCGTGTCGCCCGTATGGCGAGCGTTTTCCAGACGCTCGGAGTTCGCCGCGATCAGCGTGTCCTGGTTTGTCTGACCGATACACGCGATTTTCCCACCGTCTTCCTGGGGGCTATTCGTGCAGGTGTTGTCCCTGTTGCGCTTAACACCCTCCTGACCGAAGACGACTATAGTTGGATCCTCCACAACAGCGGCGCGGTCGCAGTTTTCGTTTCCGAAGAACTGGCGGACAAATGGCGAGATGTCGCGGCATCGGAGCCCCATGTTCGCTTCGTCTCGAGCGAGGGCAATTCTTGGCTCAATCTCGAAACCCTACTGCGTGGTGCAGAGCCTGCAATTGAGCCGGCAAAGACGCACCGCGATGACGTAGCCTTCTGGCTCTACACCTCGGGTTCAACCGGTCGCCCCAAGGGCGCGATGCATATCCATGCCTCGATGCGTCTGACGGCAAACCTCTACGGTCTGGGCACGGCAGGCTACCGCAAAGACGATGTGGTCCTGTCGATCGCCAAGCAATTCTTTGCTTATGGTCTCGGGAATGCACTGACATTTCCTTATGCCGCAGGGGCCACCGTCGTGCTCTACAACGGACGCGCCACGCCAGAGCCAATCAGCAAGCTCGTTCGCGACCATAAGGTCTCGGTCCTCGGGGGTGTCCCCACCTTCCTGGCTGGTTGGCTGGCCCATCCTTCCTGCCCGTCTCACGAGGAAGCACCAGCTTTACGGATGGCGACATCTGCCGGTGAAGCGCTACCCGCGCACATAGCCCGTGCCTTTCGGGAACGGTTCAATGCAGACGTGCTCGACGGTCTGGGATCGACCGAGATGCTGCATATCTTCGTGTCGCAGCGCCCGGGTGAAGTCCGCTTCGGGTGCACGGGCCGGGTTGTCGATGGCTACAAGGTGCGGCTGATCAACGATCTCGGCGATGAGGCCTCTCCTGGTGAGATCGGCAATCTTCAGATTTGCGGTCCGACGACGGCGATCGGCTACTGGAGGAATCGCGAGAAGTCGATCGTCTCCTTCCAGGGCGAATGGACCGTTAGCGGCGACAAGTACGTCATGGACGAGGAAGGTTGGCTGACCTACGCCGGTCGTGCGGACGACATGCTGAAGGTTGGCGGGATCTACGTTTCGCCGATCGAAGTAGAAGAGGCCCTGGCAAGCCATCCGGACGTTCTGGAAGCGGCTGTCATTGGTGCTGAAGACGCTGACGCCTTGGTCAAGCCTCATGCGTACGTTGTTGTCCACAATGGCGTTGTTCCGGATGACGCCTTGGCTGATCGCCTCAAGGCCCATGTGAAGGACCATTTGGCGCCGTTCAAATATCCGCGCTGGATTACGTTTGTCGACGAGTTGCCCAAGACCGCAACCGGAAAGATCCAGCGTTTCCAGTTGAGGAACGATTGATGGGAAAAGACCTTGCATTTGACGTCGTCATTGTCGGCGGCGGCCACGGTGGCGCGCAAGCGGCGATCGCCTTGCGAGGAGCGGGCTACGAAGGATCCGTGGCGATTGTGGGCCGTGAAAACGAGATGCCTTATGAGCGGCCGCCGCTCTCCAAGGAATATCTCGCGCAGGAGCGTCCGTTTGATCGGCTCTACATCCGTCCGGCGCAGTATTGGCAGGACAAGCAGGTCGACTTGTTGCTCGGCAGGACGGTGACGGCGGTGGATCCGGCGACCCATACCGTGACCTGCGCGGATGGCGAAACAATCGTCTATGGCCAGTTGATCTGGGCGACTGGCGGCGATCCGCGAGCCCTTCCGGTGCCCGGCGGCGATCTGCCGGGCGTCCACGCCGTGCGCGACCGCGAGGATGTCGACGCGATCATGGCCGAGCTCGGCGAAGTCGAGAACGTGGTGATAATCGGTGGCGGCTACATCGGACTCGAAGCCGCAGCGGTACTGGCAAAGCTCGGCAAGCACGTAACCCTGCTCGAAGCCCTGCCGCGGGTGCTCGCACGCGTAGCGGGCGAAGACCTCTCGGCCTTCTACCAAGCTGATCACCGCGCCCATGGTGTCGATCTGCGCGTGGACCAGCAAGTCGACAGCCTGGAAGGTGAGGGGCGGGTCAGCGGCGTGCGTCTCGGTGACGGGACGGTCCTGCCGGCGCAGATGGTGATCGTCGGGATCGGGATCATTCCATGCATCGAGCCGCTGGTTTCGGCCGGCGCCGCATGCGGCAACGGCGTGACGGTCGATGGTCAGTGCCGCACCAGTCTGCCCAATATCTTCGCCATCGGCGACTGCGCCGCCCATGCCAACCGCTTTGCCGGCGGCGCGGTGATCCGGCTGGAATCGGTGCAGAACGCCAACGACATGGCGACAGTCGTGGCCAAGACCATCTGCGGCGAAGCTGCGGAATATGGCGCGACGCCGTGGTTCTGGTCGAACCAGTATGATCTCAAGCTGCAGACAGTCGGTCTCTCCACCGGCCATGCCCGGGCAGTGACCCGCGGCGATCCGGTGAACCGCAAGTTTTCGGTGGTCTATCTCGACGCTGCTAGCCGTGTGGTAGCGCTCGACTGCGTCAACAATGCCCGCGACTATTCGCACGGACGCCGGCTGGTTGAACTTGGCGTGGTGGTGGACCCGGTAAAAATCGCCGATGCCGAGCACCAGCTCAAGGAGTGGATCCCCACTCCTGCGCCTGCCGCCTGAACCTTACGGAGACCGAACAATGAGCGAGCGCCCGCAGACCCCCGGCGAATTCGTCGATCACCTCGCCGTGGTCACCGCCGCAATCGGTACGGAAGTGCCCAGCCCTGCGCTGGAAGAGCGGCTAAACCGCGATTTCGGCGCGGCCGGCGACTGGTTCGCCGAGGCGACGGCGCTGTGTCACCGAGGCATTGCGGAAGGCTGGCTGTGCGGGCGCGAAGCCGGCGGGATCAAGTTCGGCCGTCCGGTCAAGGAAGGCGAAGCGACCCACGGCATGTCGGTCGACGTTGTCGAAATGGATGATGTCGTTGGCCCGCACCACGCCCATCCCAACGGCGAGATCGATCTGGTCATGCCTGTAGACGCAGCTGCCGAGTTCGACGGGCGCGGCGCGGGGTGGAAGGTCTATGGCCCCGGTTCGGCGCACAAGCCGACGGTAACCGGCGGCAAAGCCATCGTACTCTATCTCCTCCCGGGCGGCGCGATCGAGTTCACCCGTGACTGAAGACCCCGTCAAGAACAGTGAGCGTGTCCGGCTGACCATCGCCGGGGGCGTGGCGACGATCGCGCTCGACCGCGAGGCGCGAATGAACGCCTTTGACGAAGCGATGCATGCCAGCCTACGCGCAGCGCTGGCAACCGCAGCGACTGACGCTTCGCTGCGTGCTGTCATCCTCACCGGGTCTGGCCGCGCCTTCAGTTCGGGCCAGGATCTGGGCGAGCGCGCCGCAACTTTCGCGCAAGGGCAGGTGCCTGACCTGCGCGCCTCGCTGGAGGGCAACTATAATCCACTGGTGCGCTGTCTTGCCCAGTTGCCGATCCCGGTGATCGCGGCGGTGAATGGCATCGCCTTTGGGGCAGGCGCGGCGCTGGCCATTGCCTGCGACATTGTGGTTGCGGCACGGTCGGCCCGATTCCAGTTCGGCTTCATCAATGTCGGCCTCGGGCCGGACAGCGGCGCGAGCTGGCACCTGCCACGCCTGGTCGGCCCGGCGCGGGCCATGGACCTCGCGCTCACCGCGCGGCCCGTTTCCGCCGAGGAAGCGCTCGCTATGGGGTTGGTCAGCCGCATGGTCGAAGATGCCGACCTCGCCGAGACTGCCGCTGCCATAGCGCGCGAGTTCGCTACCAAGTCTGCGCCGGCTGTGGCGGCGGTCAAGCGGCAGCTGCGCGCCAATCCCGCCGGAACTCTGGATGCTGCACTGGATGTCGAGCGCGACACGCAAAGTCTTCTCGGCGCCTCGGTCGAATACCGCAACGCGGTGCTTCACTTCTCGCGGCCCCGAACCTGAACTTTTATCCTGCCATTTCCGCCAAGGACGATACCATGACCGAAGTACTCCCGCTCCGCAGCTACGCCGCCGACCACTGGTCCGCTCCCGGGATCGGCGCCCAGCTTGTATCGGCCATCGACGGCAGCGTGGTCGCCGCCATGCCCGGCAATTCCGATCCGGCCGAAATGGTCGAGCATGCCCGCAAGGTCGGCGGGCCTGCGTTGCGCGCGATGACCTTGCAGCAGCGCGGGCGCATGCTGCGCGCGCTGGCTGACGCGCTAAGCGCGCGCAAGGACGAACTCTACGCACTTTCTTACCTTACCGGCGCAACCAGGGGCGACAGCGCCTTCGACATCGAAGGCGGAATCGGCACGTTGTTCGTCTATTCGTCGAAAGCCAAGGGCCTGCCCGATGCCCGCGTTATGCTCGATGGCGGGCGCGAGGCGATCAGCAAGGGCGATTTCCTCGGCCAGCACATCCTCGCTCCCCTGGCAGGCGTGGCGGTCCACATCAACGCCTACAACTTCCCGATCTGGGGTATGCTGGAGAAGCTGGCGCCGACGCTGCTGGCTGGCATGCCGGCGATCGTCAAGCCGGGCACCGATGGCGCCTACCTGACCGAAGCCGCCTTCCGTATCATGATTGAAAGCGGCGCCCTGCCGCCGGGCGCGCTGCAGTTGCTGCTGGGTGATACCACCAACCTGCTTGACCTGCTGGACGGCCAGGACAGCGTAGCCTTCACCGGTTCGGCTGCCACGGCCAACCGGCTTAAAGCCCTGCCGAACATCGTCAGCAATACCGTGCGCTTTGCGGCCGAGCAGGACAGCCTCAACGCCTCGATACTCGGGCCCGACGTGACTGTTGATGCGCCCGAATTCGACCTCTTCGTCAAGGAGGTTGTGCGCGAGATGACTCAGAAGGCAGGGCAGAAATGCACCGCGATCCGTCGCATCTTGGTTCCCGCTGCGCTCATCGATCCGGTGCAGGACGCGATCGTTGCGCGCCTGGCGAAGATGACCGTGGGCGATCCGCGGGAGGAGACCACCCGGGTCGGCGCGCTCGCCGGGGTGCGGCAGCGCGGCGACGTCCAGGCCAACCTCGCGACGCTTCGCCAGGAGGCTGAACTGGTCGTCGGCGGTGCCATTCCCGATCTTGGCGAGCAGCTCGTGGGCGGAGCGTTCTTCGAGCCGACACTGCTGCGCTGCGACAAGCCGGTCGAGGCCGAGGCGGTCCACGCGGTGGAGGCTTTCGGGCCGGTTTCCACCCTGATGCCCTATGCTGATGCCGGGCAGGCGATTGGACTTGCCAATGCCGGCAAGGGTTCGCTCGCGCTGTCGCTGTTCAGCAACGATGTCGCCGCTGTGGTCGGCCTGGTCGGCGGGGTTTCGACCTTCCACGGCCGGATCATGATCGTGAACCGCGACAATGCAGAATTTTCCAGCGGTCATGGCGCAGCCCTGCCGCATCTCCAGCACGGTGGTCCGGGTCGGGCCGGCGGAGGTGCCGAACTGGGCGGCACGATCGGCATGATGCCCTACCTCCAGCGCAGCGCGATCCAGGCGAGTGCGGCCGTCCTCGCGGCTATCGAGGCGCTCTGACCGATGGGCGAGGTGGCGCAGTGGAGGTTAGAGGGCGACGTTGCCGTCCTCACACTCGACAATCCTCCGGTCAATGCGATCTCGGCCGCAATCCGCGCCGCCCTGATCGACGGGGTGAAGCGTGCCGGGAGCGATCCGGCAGTGCGGGCGCTGGTCATCGCTTGCGCCGGCCGCACCTTCTTCGCCGGGGCGGACCTGCGCGAATTCGGAAAGCCCTCTGTCGAACCCTTTCTGACCGAGGTGATTGACACGATCGAGGCCTCGACCAAGCCGGTGATCGCGGCGATCCACGGCACCGCCTTGGGAGGCGGGCTCGAGATCGCCATGGCCTGCCATTACCGCGTAGCCCGACCCGATGCCAAGCTTGGCCTGCCCGAGGTCAAGCTTGGCTTGATGCCCGGAGCGCGCGGGACGCAGCACCTGCCACGCCTGATTGGCGTCGAACGCGCGCTGGAGATTATCGCTCTGGGCGATCCGGTTGGGGCGACAGCAGCCAAGGATATGGGGCTTGTTGATACGTTGGCGGACGGTGAGCTCGTCGATGCCGCCCGTGCTGTGGCGCGCCGCGTTGCCGGACAGCCGCCTCGTCGGACGCGCGATCTGGTGGCGGCAAAAGTCGACGATACCGTTTACAGCGCCTTCGCACAGAAGCACTCCCGGAAATTCCGCGGCCTCGACGCACCGCCGGCGATCATCGCCTCGGTCCGCGCGGCCACCGAGCTGCCATTCGAGGAAGGCGCGCGGCGCGAGCGCGAAATCTTCCTCAAGCTGCGCACGGGACCGCAGAACGAGGCCTTGCGCTACGTGTTCTTCGCGGAACGCGAGGCGACCAAAGTGCCGGGCCTCGAAGGCGTGGAGCCGCGCGCGGTAGGCCGTGCCGGGGTGATCGGCAGCGGCACGATGGGTAGCGGTATCACCATCGCCTTGTTGAGCGCGGGCATTCCGGTCACACTCTACGAACACGACGCGGCCGCCTTGGAACGAGGTACTGCCCATATCCGCCAGACCATCGCTGGCAATGTGGCTACCGGGCGCATGAGCCAGGCACAGGCTGACGCTGCGCTGGCGGGATTTTCGCAAGCGCGCGACATGGAAGCCCTGGCCGGGGCCGACCTGGTGATCGAGGCGGCTTACGAGACCATGGCGGTCAAGCGCGAGATTTTCTCGGCCCTCGACGCGGTCATGCGTCCCGGCGCGATTCTCGCCACCAACACATCCTACCTCGACATCGACGAGATCGCCGCCGTCACGGCACGCCCTGCAGACGTGATCGGGCTGCATTTTTTCTCGCCCGCCAATGTGATGAAACTGCTCGAGGTAGTGCGCGGCAAGGCCACGGCCCCGGACGTGATCGCGACCGCCTTCACGTTGGCGCGGCGGATCCGCAAAGTGCCGGTCCTTTCGGGCAATGCCTGGGGGTTCATCGGCAACCGGATGCTCGCCGTGCGCCGCACTCAGGCCGAGGCGATGGCCGTGGAAGGCGCTTCGCCTGCGCAAATTGATACCGTCATCGAGAAGTTTGGTCTGGCCATGGGCCCATTCCGGGTTGGGGATCTCGCTGGGCTGGACCTTGGCTGGAGCGCCGAAACATCGACCGGCTCGACGGTCCGCGAACGCCTGAACGAGGCTGGGCGCCGTGGGCAGAAAACCGGGGCAGGCTTCTACGACTACGACGAAAACCGCCGGCCGGTCCCGTCGCAGGCCGCGCTCGACATCATCGCCGGCTTCGCGCGCGACAACGGCATAAAACAACGCGCGTTCACCGACGCGGAAGTGCTCGACCGGCTGCTCTGGCCGATGGTCGATGAAGGCGCGAACATCCTGGCCGAAGGTATTGCGCTTCGAGAATCCGACATCGATGTGGTCTGGCTCAACGGCTATGGCTGGCCGGCTTGGACTGGCGGCCCGATGTTCCACGCTCGCCAGACGGGGTTTGGAGAGGTGGCGCGTCGTCTCGAGGCCATGGGGCTGCCCGTTTCCGACGCCCTTAGGGCGCTCGCCCGGGAGCAGGCGGGGTGAATCAGCAATGGATCGAGGTCGGTGGACGGCGCCTCGAAGCAGCGCGATGGGGACGGGGCGGCAGAGCCCCGATCCTGCTGCTGCATGAGGGGCTGGGATCGGTCGCACTGTGGAAGGACTTCCCCGAAGCGCTGGCTGAGGCAAGCGAGCGCGAAGTAATCGCCTGGTCGAGGCAAGGCCACGGCTGGAGCGCGCCCTATGAAGGTTTGCGCGGGATCGACTACATGCACCAGGAGGCCGAGCTGCTTCCGGCAATCCAGATGGCACTCGGCATTTCGAAGGCGCATTGGTTCGGTCACAGCGATGGCGGATCTATTGCACTGATCGCAGCATCTCGGTTTCCAAATCTCGCTCTGAGCCTGATTCTCGAGGCTCCCCATGTGTTCGTCGAGACCATCACCAAGGCCAAAATCAGCCTTGCTGCTTTGGACTTTCTGAAGTCCGACATGGGCGAGCGCATGAAGCGCTACCACGATGCACCGGAACATTTGTTCCCGGATTGGTGTCGAACATGGCTATCCGCGGAGTTCAGTGGCTGGAACATCGAGACTTCTGCAGCGGCTTGCCGTCAGCCAACTTTGCTCATCCAAGGCATGGGAGATCAATACGGCACGATGGAGCAATTGGACCGTATTCAGCGGTGTATGCCTCAGGCGATACGCCTCGAACTCGATGACTGTAGGCATTCACCGCATTTCGATTCACGGGATGCCGTTATTGCGGCGACGTGTACGTTTCTTGACGGAAAGGATTGACCGTGGCCGAGGCCTATATCTGCGATGCCATACGGACCCCGATTGGCCGTTATGGTGGCGCCTTGTCGTCGGTCAGGGCTGACGATCTTGCCAGCTTGCCGATTAAAGCCCTAATGGAGCGTAATCCGAATGTGGATTGGGGGGCGCTGGACGATGTCATCTTTGGCTGCGCCAACCAGGCTGGCGAAGACAATCGCAATGTAGCGCGCATGGCCGCGCTCCTGGCTGGTCTGCCCCAGGAAGTGGGCGGATCGACCGTTAACCGGCTGTGTGGGTCGGGGCTCGACGCGGTGGGAACTGCAGCACGATCCATTCGCGCAGGTGATGGCGATTTCTTGTTGGCGGGCGGCGTCGAAAGCATGAGCCGTGCACCCTTTGTCATGCCGAAAGCAACTTCGGCCTTTACGCGTGACAATGCGGTCTATGACACGACCATTGGCTGGCGTTTTGTCAACCCGCGGATGAAGGCGGCACACGGGGTTGATCCGATGCCGCAGACCGCCGAGAACGTCGCCGAACGTTACAATGTCTCGCGCGAAGACCAGGACCGCTTCGCCCTGCGTAGTCAGGAGAAGGCGGCGGCGGCTCAGGCTTCGGGCCGGTTAACAGCTGAGATCTGTCCGGTTTCGATCCCTCAGCGCAAGGGAGATCCGTTGATCATCGAACGCGATGAACACCCGCGCGCCACCACGCTCGAGGCACTGGCTAATCTCAAGCCGGTCGTCCGTGAGGGTGGCAGCGTCACTGCCGGGAATTCGAGCGGCGTCAACGATGGCGCAGCGGCTCTGGTGATTGCTAGCGAAGCCGCCACGGGGCGCCATGGGCTTACCCCGCGAGCGAGGATTGTCGCCATGGCATCAGCGGGAGTCGAACCGTCAATAATGGGCATCGGCCCTGCGCCTGCCGTACGCAAGTTGCTGCAGCGAACCAAAACAAATCTTGATCGGATCGACGTGTTCGAACTAAACGAAGCCTTTGCTGCACAAGCAATTGCAGTGCTCGACGAGCTGGGGATCAGTCATGATGATCCACGGGTCAATCCTAACGGCGGCGCAATTGCTCTGGGCCATCCATTGGGGATGTCTGGCGCCCGACTGGCGCTGACAGCGACTGAGCAACTCGTTCAAACAAATACCAAATTGGCAATAGCGTCGATGTGTATTGGTGTCGGTCAGGGCATTGCCATCCTGATCGAGAGATTGTGACCCGCAAATATCGCAAATGGAGTTCCTATATGAAGACCCGCGCCGCAGTTGCCTTTGCGCCGAAGCAGCCGCTGGAGATCGTTGAACTCGATCTCGAAGGCCCCAGGGCGGGCGAAGTGCTGGTCGAGATCATGGCGACGGGCGTGTGCCACACCGACGCCTATACGCTCGACGGGCTGGACAGCGAGGGGATCTTCCCGAGCATCCTTGGCCACGAGGGCGCCGGCGTGGTGCGCGAGGTTGGCCCCGGCGTGACCAGCGTCAAGCCGGGCGATCACGTGATCCCGCTCTACCCCCCCGAATGCCGCCAGTGCAAAAGCTGCCTTTCGGGCAAGACAAACCTGTGCACCGCGATCCGCGCCACACAGGGGCAGGGGCTGATGCCCGATGGCACCAGCCGCTTTTCCTACAAGGGCCAGACCATCTTCCACTACATGGGCTGCTCGACCTTCTCGAACTTCACCGTGCTGCCCGAGATCGCGGTGGCCAGGATCCGCGAGGACGCGCCGTTCCAGTCGAGCTGCTACATCGGCTGCGGGGTCACCACCGGGGTCGGCGCGGTGATCAACACCGCCAAGGTCCAGGTCGGCGACAATGTCGTGGTGTTCGGATTGGGCGGAATCGGCTTGAACGTGATCCAGGGCGCGCGGCTGGCGGGCGCGGGCAAGATCATCGGTGTCGACCTGAACCCCGACCGCGAGGAATGGGGCCGCAAGTTCGGGATGACCGATTTCCTGAACAGCAAGGGCCTGCGCCGCGAGGAGACCGTCGCCGCGATCGTCGCGCTGACCGATGGCGGCGCCGACTATACCTTCGACGCCACCGGCAACACCGAAGTGATGCGCACCGCCTTGGAAGCCTGCCACCGTGGTTGGGGCACCAGCATCATCATCGGGGTGGCCGAGGCCGGCAAGGAAATCAGCACCCGCCCGTTCCAGCTGGTGACGGGGCGCAACTGGCGCGGCACCGCGTTCGGCGGGGCCAAGGGCCGCACCGACGTGCCCAAGATCGTCGACATGTACATGACCGGCAAGATCGAGATCGACCCGATGATCACCCATGTCATGGGACTGGAGGAAATCAACACCGCCTTCGATCTGATGCACGCGGGCAAGAGTATCCGCAGCGTCGTGGTGTTTTGAGCCGATGGAGCAGGTCAGCGCCAACCGCAGCCACGGCGGCACGCAAGGGGTCTATACCCACCAGTCCGCCGCAACCGGCACGGCGATGACCTTTTCGGTCTTCGTGCCCGATCACGCCAAAGGCGCGAAGCTGCCGGTGCTGTGGTACCTTTCGGGGCTGACCTGCACCCACGCCAATGTCACTGAAAAGGGCGAATTCCGGGCTGCCTGCGCCGAACACGCGGTGATCTTCATCGCGCCCGACACCTCTCCACGCGGTGATGATGTGCCTGACGATGACGGCTACGATTTCGGCAAGGGGGCGGGCTTCTATGTCGATGCCACGCTGGCGCCGTGGCGGACGCATTACCGGATGCGCACCTATATGGAGCAGGAACTGCCTGCGCTGGTCGCGGAGCATTTTTCGGCGGACATGGCGCGGCAGGGGATCACCGGGCACTCGATGGGCGGGCACGGCGCGCTAACCATCGCCCTGCGCAATCCGGGACGGTTCAGTTCGGTGAGTGCGTTTGCGCCGATCGTCAGCCCGCTGTCGTGTCCGTGGGGCGAAAAGGCGCTGGGTGGTTATCTGGGTTCGGATCGGGCGTCTTGGGCAGAATATGATGCCTGCGCGCTGATCGCGGGCGGCGCGCGCTTGCCCGACCTGCTGGTTGATCAAGGCACCGCGGACAACTTCCATGACGGCCAGCTCAAGACCCACCTGCTGGCCGATGCCTGCGAAGCCGCCGGACAGCTCGCCACAATCCGGATGCAGGACGGGTACGATCACTCCTATTACTTCATTTCCACATTCATGGCCGATCATGTCCGCTGGCATGCGGAGCGCTTGAAGCGTGGGGTTTGACGTCATGGGAACCGAGGAAAAACTGACCGAAATCATCGCCGCCCATCGCGGCCGCGAGGGCCCACTGCTGCCGATCCTGAATGACGTGCAGGCCGCGTTCGGCTGCGTCGATCCGGCGGCCGAACGGGCCATCGCGCTGGCACTGAATCTGTCCCGCGCCGAAGTCCACGGCGTCGTCAGCTTCTACCACGATTTCCGCGAGGCTCCGGACATGCGCCCCGAAGTGCAACTCTGCGGGGCCGAAGCCTGTCAGGCACGTGGCGTCGAAACGTTGGTGAGCGCTGCTGAAGCTGCCGCCGGGGACCGCGTGCGTCTCTCGAAAGTTTACTGCCTTGGCTTGTGCAGCGTCGGCCCAGCCGCGCGAGTGGGCGATACCGTCCACGCCCGGCTGAATCAGACCGCGCTGGTAGCGCTGGTGGAAAACGCATGATCCAGAGTCACCCTTTGGTGCGTATCGCCGATGACTCCCTCGCGCTAGCCTGCGGGGCCGATGCGGTGGCTGCTGTCTTCACGGCGACGGGCTGCACGGTAGAGCGGGTGTCGAGTTGGGGAATGCACTGGCTCGAACCGCTGGTGGAAATCGATGGGCAGGGGTTCGGCCCGGCCCCCCCCGCCGATGTCCCCGCGATCCTTGCCGGCACCAGCGCCAAGGCCATCGGCCCCATCGCCGCGCACCCGTTCCTGGCCCGCCAGCAGCGGCTGACTTTCGCCCGCGCCGGCCGGACCCGTCCGCTCAGTCTGGACGATTACGCCGAAACCGGCGGCTGGGCCGGGCTCAAGCGCGCCCGGGCGATCGGGCGGGAAGAAGTGCTGGCGGAACTGATCACCTCGGGCCTGCGCGGGCGCGGCGGCGCCGGCTTTCCGGCGGGGATCAAGTGGCGCACCGTGGCCGAAGCGCCCGGCACGCGCAAATACGTGGTCTGCAACGCCGACGAGGGCGACAGCGGCACTTTCGCCGACCGGATGGTGATGGAAGGCGATCCGTTCCTGCTGATCGAGGGCATGGCGATCGCCGCGCACGCGGTCGGCGCGGACCGGGGTTATATCTACGTCCGCAGCGAATATCCCCACGCCATCGCCAAGCTCAGGAAGGCGATCGGGTTGGCGATCCTGCATATCGCGCCGTTCCAGCTCGAAGTGCGGGTGGGCGCGGGCGCCTATGTCTGCGGTGAGGAAACCTCGCTGCTCAACAGCATCGAGGGCAAACGCGGCGAAGTGCGGGCCAAGCCGCCGCTGCCCGCGCTGGAGGGGCTGTTCGGCTGCCCCACCGTGGTCAACAACGTGCTGACGCTGGCGGCCGTGCCGCATATCCTCAGCGCCGGCGGGGCCGAGCTGTACCAGCGCCTGGGGGTGGATCGTTCCAAGGGGACGATGCCGGTCCAGCTCGCGGGCAATATCCGCCATGGCGGGCTGTTCGAAACCACTTTCGGCATGACCCTGGGCGAACTGGTGAACGATGTCGGCGGCGGCACGGCCAGCGGCCGCCCGGTCAAGGCGGCGCAGGTGGGCGGGCCGCTTGGGGCCTATATTCCGCCGTCGCAGTTTCATCTGCCCTTCGCTTACGAGCAGTTCGCCGCGGCCGACGCGCTGATCGGCCACGGCGGGGTGGTGGTGTTCGACGATACCGTCGACATGGGCGGCATGGCTCGCTTCGCCATGCAGTTCTGTGCCGCCGAAAGCTGCGGCAAGTGTACCCCTTGCCGGATCGGCTCGACCCGCGGGGTGGAGCTCATCGACCGTATACGCGCACCGACTCCTGCAACCGCGGATGCAGTTGCATCGCTGCCGCAGATGCACAATGGCCGCAAGTCCGGGCGCAGTCGGGAAGAAGAGCTGCAACTGCTCGAGGACCTGTGCGAGACCATGCAGTTCGGCTCGCTCTGCGCGCTTGGCGGATTCACGCCCTATCCGGTTCGTTCGGCGCTGAAGCATTGGCCGGAAGACTTCGAGCCCAAGGCATGAGCGCCGGATCGGTCTCGATCCCTGTGCGGACCAGCGCCTACTCTGCAGCCAGCGAGGCAGGCACGCGCCGCGTACCGGTGGAGGCGCCGGTCGCGATCGAGATCAATGGCGTTGCCTATGCCGTGATGATGGCGACCCCCTGCGACCTCGAGGATTTCATTACCGGTTTCCTGCTTTCGGAAGGTCTCGCTGAGGCCGGAGAGCTTGGTGAGATTGCGCTCCACCCGCTCGAAGGAGGCGAGGGCTATGTCGCACGCGTCAACCTGCCCGCGCACCGCGCCGAACCCGTGCTCGAGCGCGCTCGCCGCCGCCTCGGCGACAGCTCCTGCGGAATCTGCGGGATCGAGAGCATCGAACTGGCGCTGCGCGCACTTCCGCCGGTCCAGGCATGCCCTCGCGCGCGGCCCGAGGCGATCGGCCAGGCGCTGAAGGCTGCCCGCGCGCTGCAAGTACTTGGTGCCGAGACCGCTGCCACTCACGCCGCCGCCTTCGCCCGCAACGACGGAACCATCGTTGTCCTGCGCGAGGATGTCGGGCGGCACAACGCGCTCGACAAGGTGATCGGCGCGCTGGCGCGCCAGCGCGAAGATCCGGCCCAAGGCTTCCTCATCGTAACGTCGCGCTGTTCCTACGAGCTCGTCGAGAAGGCAGTGCGCGCCAAATGCGGCCTGCTCGTCGCGATTTCCGCGCCGACCGACCTCGCCGTGCGTCGCGCCGACGCCGCCGGCCTCACCCTTGCCGCCATCGCCCGTGACGACACCCTTGCCTGGGTCACCCAGCTTCAACCGGAGACCACCGATGGGATATGAACCCCAAGCCGATTTCGGTACCCCCGAAATCAGCTCCGACACGCAGGTCTGCCTGACCATTGATGGTCGCAAGGTCACGGTCCCGGCGGGCACCAGTCTCATGCGCGCGGCGGCGACTTGCGGCGGCTCGATTCCCAGCCTCTGCGCGACCGACAGCCTTGAGGCCTTTGGTTCCTGTCGGATGTGCCTGGTCGAAATCGAAGGGCGGCGTGGCACGCCGGCGAGCTGCACCACGCCCGCCGAGGAGGGCATGGTCGTTCACACCCAGAGCAAACGTCTGGCTCGCCTGCGGAAGGGGGTAATGGAGCTCTACATCTCCGACCACCCGCTCGATTGCCTGACCTGCAGCGCGAACAACGATTGCGAACTCCAGGACGCCGCGGCTGAGGTCGGGCTGCGCGATGTGCGCTATGGCTACGCGGGCGCTAACCACCTCGGCCTCGCGACCGACAGTTCCAATCCCTACTTCGATTTCGATCCGTCGAAATGCATAGCCTGTTCGCGCTGTGTGCGCGCCTGCGACGAAGTGCAAGGCACCCTTGCCCTGACGATTGATGGGCGTGGCTTTGCCAGCAAGGTTTCCGCGGGACAGGCGAGTGACGACTTCTTCTCGAGCGAGTGCGTCTCCTGCGGCGCCTGCGTCCAGGCCTGCCCGACCGCGACCTTGCAGGAAAAGGCGGTGAAGGAGATCGGCAAGCCCGAACGCGCGGTGGTCACCACCTGCGCCTACTGCGGCGTCGGTTGCACCTTCCGTGCGGAGATGCGCGGTGAGCAGCTGGTGCGGATGGTGCCGTGGAAGGACGGCAAGGCCAATCATGGCCATTCGTGCGTCAAGGGCCGTTTCGCCTGGGGGTATGCCAACCACCAGGACCGGATCACCCGGCCGATGATCCGCGAGAGTATCGACCAGCCTTGGCGCGAGGTCAGCTGGGACGAGGCACTGTCCCATACCGCGGCCAGGCTGAATACGATCAAGGCCCAGTCCGGTGCCCGCGCGCTCGGCGGGATTACATCGAGCCGTTGCACCAACGAGGAAGTGTGGCTGGTGCAGAAGCTGGTCCGCGCCGGCTTTGGCAGCAACAACGTCGATACCTGCGCGCGGGTTTGCCATTCCCCGACCGGCTACGGACTGTCAAAGACCTATGGCACTAGTGCGGGCACGCAGGACTTCGATAGCGTGATGGACGCCGACGTGGTTATGGTGATCGGCGCCAACCCGACCGATGGACACCCGGTTTTCGCAAGCCGGCTCAAGCGGCGGCTGCGGCAGGGCGCGCGCCTGATCGTGATCGACCCGCGCCGTATCGACCTGGTCCGCTCGCCCCACATCGAGGCCGCCCACCACCTCGCGCTCCAACCAGGAACCAATGTCGCGGTGCTGACCGCCATGGCCCACGCGATCGTCACCGAAAGGCTGGCCGACGAGCAATTCATCCGCGAACGCTGCGATTGGGACGAATACCAGGACTGGGCGCAGTTCGTGGCGCAGGACCGGCACAGTCCCGAAGTCCTCGAGCCCGTGACCCGCGTTCCTGCTGAAGAACTGCGGAAGGCCGCCCGACTCTATGCTACGGGGGGCAATGGAGCGATCTATTACGGCCTCGGCGTGACCGAGCACAGCCAGGGCTCCTCCACGGTCATGGCTATCGCCAACCTAGCGATGGTGACCGGCAACATCGGCCGGCGCGGCGTGGGGGTAAACCCGCTGCGCGGTCAGAACAACGTGCAGGGCAGCTGCGACATGGGCAGCTTCCCGCACGAGCTGCCCGGCTATCGCCACATCGCCGGCGCAGAAGTGCGTGCAAGCTTCGAGGCGGACTGGTTGGTCAGCCTCGATCCCGAACCGGGACTGCGCATTCCTAACATGCTCGATGCAGCGCTCGACGGCTCATTCCGCGCGCTTTACGTGCAGGGCGAGGACATTCTCCAGTCCGATCCGAACACCCATCACGTTGCGGCGGGCCTTAAGGCGATGGACTTGGTCATTGTCCACGACCTATTCCTCAACGAGACTGCGAACTACGCCCACGTTTTCCTGCCGGGCAGTACCTTCCTCGAAAAGACCGGCACCTTCACCAATGCGGAACGCCGCATCCAGATGGTGCGCAAGGTGATGGAACCCGCCAACGGCATGGAGGATTGGCAGGTCACGCAGGCGCTGGCCCAAGCCATGGGATTGGACTGGAACTACAGCGACAGCGGCCAGATCATGGACGAGATCTCCCGACTTACCCCAACCTTCGCTGGGGTCAGCCATGCCCGGCTCGATGCCGAGGGCTCGCTGCAGTGGCCGGTGGACTCGGCGCATCCCGACGGCAGCCCGATCATGCACGTCGATGGGTTCGTGCGCGGCAAGGGCAAGTTCATGGTCACGGACTATGTCCCGACCGACGAACGGACCGGGCCTCGCTATCCGCTGCTGCTCACCACGGGGCGGACCCTTTCGCAATACAATGTCGGAGCGCAGACCCGCCGCACCGCCAACACGATTTGGCATCCCGAGGACCTTCTGGAAATGCATCCGGCCGACGCCGAGAACCGCGGTCTCAAGGACGGCGATTGGGCGCGCCTTGCCAGCCGCACGGGCGAAACGACGTTGCGCGTGACCGTGACCGACCGGGTCGCTCCGGGAGTGGTCTATACCACCTTCCACCACCCGGCGACTCAGGCCAACGTGGTTACCACCGAATATTCGGATTGGGCCACTAATTGCCCGGAATACAAGGTGACCGCGGTTCAGGTCGTGCCCAGCAACGGCCCCTCCGAATGGCAGGAAAGCTATGCCAGCTGGTCGGAAAAGAGCCGGCGCATTAATCGCGTGGCGGGGGAGTAGGCAGCATGGAAATCACCCGTCTTCGCTACATGGCCGACCAGATTGCCCGCAACCTCGTGCCGCATGGCGAGGCGTTGGCGATCGAGGGGACGTTCCAGCACATCCGCGATTACTGGGACCCGCGGATGAAGGCCGCGATCCTTGCGGACGATCCCTTGGCGCTTAGCCCGATCGCGGCCGCTGCGGTTGTTATGTTGGCGCAGCCGGACCGGTGAAGGTCAATTGAGGAGCCGAGGGCGCTGGGTCGAGTTTGGTCGGAGTGATTGACTGGACCAAGTGTTTCTGATTTTCTGTCCTCGCGCAATTCCCACCGCCGTCATGCGAATGACGCGTAAAGACAGTGCCCGGTCAGAGATCTACGACTTTTCTGATTGCCTTTTCCGCGAGGGACAGAAAGCGGCTACGCTCGCTTGATCGATGCCGGGCTTAGCGAATAGCACGTCCATGGCCGCGAACTGCACCGGGGTGATATCGAGCCGCGCTTCTTGCCGTTAGCGGCCATTGTCGCGTGAGCCATCCGAGCCTCATTGAATCTAAAAGGTCAAATGTCCAATTACTCAGCCCGGAAGCACGTCAGCCGCTTCTGCTATCATGCGATATTCATTTACGCGATATGGCAAAATCACACCGGCTTTCAGCGCGTTATCTGCTGCTCGAAGAACCCTGTCGACGTAGGTAGCGTGATCAGGATAGATGCTGTTCAACTTTTCTGACGGAAACGGCGTGGTTTTCCCCCACAGATTAAGGCCTTGATCGGCTGCGATAGGCTCCGCATCGTGAGTTGCGATAGGTGACTCCAATTCGGGGAGGCGAATACCTCCCGTTGCATTGCCATTGGCGTCACGAACAATGGCCGGCTCTGCGCCAGCAACGTTGATGGGCGGTTGTGATGGCGGGGGAGGGCCGCCGTTGACCCATTTGTGAATATGGTGGATCGCGGCGTCGGTAGTGGCTAGTGACGTGCTCCCCTGAAATGTGACCGATTTTGAGTAGAGTCCGACGCGAAGGAGTCGGACAGAATGAAGCGAAGCAGGTTCAGCGAAGAGCAGATCATCGCGATATTGAAGGAGCATGAGGCGGGGATGCCGACGGCGGATGTATGCCGCCGGCACGGGATCAGCTCGGCGACATTCTACAAGTATAAGGCCAAGTTCGGGGGTCTGGACGTGTCGGAAGCGCGGCGGCTTCGGGCGCTCGAGGACGAGAATGCGAAGCTGAAGAAGCTTCTGGCCGAGGCGATGCTCGACAATGCGGTGCTGAAGGATCTGACATCAAAAAAATGGTGACGCCCGGCGCCAAGCGGGAGGCCGTCGCATATGCTCGTGACCATCACGGGCTGAGCGAGCGTCGGGCGTGCAGCCTTGTCGGCGTGAGCCGCCGGGTGATCAGATATGAGCCGACGAGGCCGGATGACGGTGCTCTGCGGCAACGCCTGCGCGAACTGGCGGCCGAGCGCCGCCGGTTCGGCTATCGCCGCCTGGGGTATCTTCTGGCGCGGGAGGGCATGCGCCCGAACCACAAGAAGCTGCTGCGCATCTATCGCGAAGAGGGACTGCGGGTCCGCCGCCGTGGTGGCCGCAAGCGGGCCTTGGGCACGCGGGCGCCAATGGCACTGCCGCAGGGTCCGAACCAGCGCTGGTCGCTCGACTTCGTATCGGACAGTCTGGTGTGCGGTCGGCGGTTCCGCATCCTGTGCATCGTCGATGACTTTACGCGGGAGTGTCTGGCGCTGGTGGCCGATACGTCGCTGTCGGGCATCCGCGTTGCCCGGGAACTGACGACGCTGATCGGCCTGCGGGGGAAGCCTCACATGGTCGTCAGCGACAACGGCACCGAACTGACCTCGTCGGCGATCCTGCGCTGGTCGCAGGAGCGTCAGGTCGAATGGCATTATATCGCGCCGGGGAAGCCGATGCAGAACGGCTTCGTCGAGAGCTTCAATGGTCGCCTGCGCGACGAATGCCTCAACGAGACCCTGTTCACGTCGCTGGCGCATGCCCGCTTCGTGCTCATGGCTTGGCGGCACGATTATAATCACGTCAGGCCGCACTCGAAACTGGGCGGGCAAACCCCCGCCGAGATCGCCGGCCAATGGTCCTGGGGGCATGCCCCCAGGACCATTGCCATCCCATCAACCAACCATCATGAAGGAGCCGGACTCTACCTCTGGCTGGTAACAATCAGGGGAGCACGTCAAAACCGAGAAGGTCACCCAGGAAGTACAGGCGACCGCACCGGGTAAAATGCTCGAGATCATCGTACCCGCAGGACAGGACGCCCAGGTCGGCGACCCCGTCTGTATCGTTGATGTGGAGATAAAATAATGGTTGGAGGAAATGTTGTCGGTCTCGCCCATACGGGTGTTACCGTGTCGGACATGGACCGAGCGATTTCCTTTTTCGGCGGTGTACTTGGCGGCGAAGTGGTGCAGCCTGTACTCTACGATGATCCTGTCTTTGAGCGGATAACCGGGGTGAAAGACGCGGTGATCAACATCGCTTACGTAAACTTCTCGAACCACACATTGGAATTGTTAGAATATCGCAAGCCCGAAGATCGGATGGTAACACCATCGCGGCCTTGCGACCCTGGCCACCTTCATCTGTCGCTGAATGTGGAGGGGATCGAGGAACTTGCTCAGCGTATGGCCGAAGCGGGGTTCGAAACAGTCGGTCCGATCCAGCATGTCGAAGTGGAGGGAGGCTTCGACGTCATTTATACGTACGGGTTTGATGGACTCGTCATCGAACTGATGGACTTCTCCAAAAAATAGCGATTGGAAACCACCTCAAATGATCAGTACTACAGACTTTCAATCCCTCAATACGAAAATCCTGTGTCTGATCATTGGATCGGGTGCCGTCCTGATCCTCGGAATCCAGCCGTTGATCCTCGGGGCGCTGCTCAACTCCGGAGTCATTGATGCCATTCAGTTGGGTTGGACAGCCACGGTCGAGGTGGTCGCGATGGGCATCGGGGTGTTGGTCGGCACCCCTTTGCTCCGGCATGGCAGAGCCAAGCAGATCGTCTTCGCTGCGGCTATCGTCACCGCTCTGGCCAATCTTGGGACATGGCAGGCAGGCGCGGTAGCCGGTGTTATGGTGCTGAGATGTCTGACGGGCCTGGCTAACGGACTACTGATCGCGGTCAGTGTCCTGTGCATCACCTACAGCAATTCGCCGGGTCGCATGAATGCGATATTTCTCTCGATGGGCGCAGTGCCCCAGCTTGCCGCAGCCTATGCCTTGCCCGCTTTCATCGCCCCGCGATTTGGTATCGGGTCAGGCTTCGTAATATTGGCGCTCGTCGGTGCGCTGTCAGGCATTCTGGCGCTTGCGGTCCGCGATCGATTTGCTCCGCCCGTGGAAGAGACAACGGGAAAGATCGTATGGACTCCACTCGTTGTCGTCGCCTTGGCCGCCAGCCTGGTCACGGCCGCTGCGGTTGGAGCCTGTTGGGCTTACGTCGAACCCATGGGAGCAGCGATTGGATTGTCGCCCGAGCAGATCGGCCTTGCCGTCACGATCAGCCTGCTGTTCCAACTTCTCAGCACCCTCGTGGTTTCGACCGTCGGCTGGCGCATTCCGTTTGCGGTTCCGCTCCTTGGTGGCGCGATCGGCCAGATCGCAGTCGCGGCGCTGCTGCTCAATTCGACGGACATGGTTCTGTTCTCTACTGGCATCGCCCTCTTCGGTTTCCTTTGGCAGGGCTGCATGCCGTTTGGCGTGGATCTGATCATTTCCGTGGATGCATCGCGCGCCACCGCACCCCTTATGTTGCCGTTGAACTTCTTCGGCCTGAGTGCTGGCCCTCTGATCGCTTCCTTCTTTGTCGGTGACAGCGTTAGTGGCGCATTCCAGATCGCTTTGGTCGGCTTCGTCGGGTCGCTAGTTCTTTATACCATCATATTTCTCACGGCTCGCGGCAGGATGTCGGCCAGCGATCCGGACGTGGCCGAAGTTGTCATCCCTTGACGCCGGGGCGGTTTGGAACCGGGGGCAGTGACCAATAAAAGCCATTGATGGTCCCGCAATCAACCCTTTAGTATCTGGAGCAGTTTGATGATCGAAGGTTACTGCTATCGTCGCTCCTATCGATCCGACGAAGCGATAGGTCTTCATGTATCCACCGATGCCGAGACGTTCGATGTCGTGGTAATTCGTTCAGGCCTGGAGGAAGTCACCCATCACGTCCAACGCGGGATCCGGGGGACGAAGCATACTGTTCCGGATGATGTGGTCGCGAATGGCTGCGGATGGCCCGAAACCGTGTCAATCAGCCCTGGCGCGGACTGGAAGAGCGGATTTTACAAGATATCACTCCAAGGAAGTGATGGAAGCTCCTCCGAAGCCTGCTTCATTCTGCGTCCGGCTGAACCCACTGCCGCGATCCTATGGGTAATCGAGACCAACACGTGGAATGCCTACAACTACTACGGTGGTCAGAGCACGTATACCGACGATAGCGGGAGCTATTCCGGAGGCGCCGCGCACGTTTCGTTTCTGCGCCCTTTGCCCAAAGGCTTCATTACGTTGCCCGACGATCACGCGCGTCTCGGCGATGCTGGCGAACCCGGTGTCTATGTACAATATGCTGAATGGTCAGCGGCGAATGATGTGGCGCTGTGGACGGGGGCAGCGAGCTGGTCGCAATGGAATCGCGCTTTTGCAAGATGGATCGAAAGCGAAAAGATTGAGGTAGATTACGCTGCAAGCGAAGATCTTGAGCGTTTTCCTGACCTGCTTTCATCCTACCGGCTGATGATGTCGGTCGGACACGACGAATATTGGTCGTGGGGAATGCGCGACGCCGTCGAGTCATTTATCGCCAACGGCGGCAACGTTGCGTTCCTTTCGGGCAACACCTCCTACTGGCAGGTTCGTCTTGAGCAGGACGGGCAACAGATGGTCGCTTACAAAGGCCGGGTTGAAGACGATCCGGTCGTGGGGACGGCCGATGAACGTTACAACACAGGGATCTGGTCGAACCGCATGACCAGACGCCCGGAAAACACCATGACCGGTCTGAGCTTCACACGAGGTGGTTATGCCAGGGTCGGTTTTGTCAGCCCTCTCTCATCCGGGGGATACACAGTCTACAGATCCGATCACTGGGCGCTTGAAGGCACAGGTCTTTCGTATGGCGATCAACTTGGCGCAAAGTCCTACATCATCGCTTACGAATGCGATGGTTGTGCCTTCCAGATGAAGAACGGTTTGCCGGTGCCGACTGGTGAAGACGGGACACCGACGAACTTCGAGATTATCGCGATCGCGCCAGTTGCATTGTTCACTCGCGAAAACGCCTTTCCCGGGCTGTACCCGGAAGGCGAGCTGACTGATCTCGAACTGGTGAGCGAGCAGGTCGAAGGACGACGTGATGCGGAGACCTTGGCTAAGTATGCGCACGGGCACGCTGTCTTGGGCAGCTATACAAGCCCGGGCGGGGGTATTGTTTTCAACAGCGGAACAACGGAATGGGCCTTCGCACTGGTTGAGCCGGCCGTCGCTCAGATCACTCGCAATGTGATCAACCGGTTATCAGCCGAAAGAGCCTGACGTCCCAATCGAAGAAGGGCGTCGAAGGACTCTGCAGAGCAGGTGGAGAAAGACATCAGGCGTCAGGCCCCGGCGCCTCTTTTTGGCCGAAGACAAAGATCCGCATCGTGCTCGAAGGCTTGCGCGGCGAGGACAGAATTGGCGAGCTGTGCCAAAAGGAAGGCATCGCGTAGAGCCTTATAATGAAACCTGTGCGCGCGTGGGTGAGGTGCTCGCCGACAGCACCTATCGCGGCAATGAATTATGGGATGCTGCGCGAGCGAAGGGTGGCATCATTGCCATTGATGGCGTGCTCGACATCGAACAGGGCATCGATCCACTGCACGGCCTCGAGCGCACCTACATGTTCGCCACGGCACTTCTTGCGGGCCGCACTGGCAACGTCGGCCAGCTCGAAGAACTTGCGCCTCGCGTGGGCGGCAACCACAGAAGCAATTACGCCCGGACCGCGGCACGACGTGGAACGGGGCCGGCGGCTGCGCGATCGTCTCACAATCCCGGCAGGAATACTTCTCGCGCAAGGTCTGGATTTCCTTCCAGGCGCGCGGGATCACCTTCAGCGTCTCAGTGACGTCCTCGCCCAGCTTGGACAGCCGGCTGCCGCCACAGGCCGGGCAAGACACGGATGACCGGCTCACGCGGCAGGTGCCCGGGAAACGACTTCCTGGCCGACCGCTTGCGGGCGAAGGCGGGGACTGTCGCTGTCTTCTCGGCCGCAACTTCGGCAGCGAGATCGTCCTCGGTTGCGTCGGCTTCGAGCTCCTCGAGCTTCAGTTCCAGCTGGTCGAGCAGCCGGCGGGTACGCTCGGCGCTGGCGCCGTACTGCTCATTAGCGATCTGCAACTTGAGGTGCACGATCACCGCCTCGATTGCGCTCTCCCGAGCATAGGCGTTGGCCAGGTTCGCTTCGGCCTCATCGGCCCGCATGGTCGCGCTCTCCAGCAGCGTTTTGAGCGCTTCGATATCGTCAGAAATGGGCGACTCCCATGACCGCGATGGAATCACAGAAATGCGCCCGAATGAAGCGCAAAATGCGATGGCACAGAAGAAAACGAACACCCTATCCGCCGATCTGCGGACGCCAAGAACACTGGGGGTTACACCAGTCGATCCCGTCGAGCAGGCAGGCCAATTGCGAGGCTGTCAGCGACACCATTCCGTCCTTCGCCGACGGCCAGACAAACCTACCCTTCTCGAGCCGCTTGGCGTAGAGCGACATGCCAATCCCGTCGTGCCAGATGAGCTACGCCCCGACCTGCGCCAAGTGCTCTGACGGCGAGCACCAGTTCCTACTCTGTGATAATTCCAATATTGAGAATTTACCGCGCCTTACCTGCAGCGCGGTAAATTCTCCACGTAGTTCAATCGTCAAATTTTCAGAACCGGTAAGTGATCTCTGCTCCATAGGTCTGCGGCGCACCACGCACAAACTGGATGAAACCAAGGCCGCGCAGGTCAATGCCGTTAACGAAATACTTTTCCTTGAAGATGTTCCGCGCATAGGCGGCCAAGGTGAAGTGGTCGCTTTCGAGGCTCAGTCGGGCGTTCTGCACCCACCGCGGGCCGGTGCTGACCAGATTGTTCTGGTATGCATCGAAATAGATGCGCGAGGCAAAGGCGCCGTCAAGCTGCAGGCGGACGGTTCCGTAGCCAGTCTTGGCGAGATCGACGTCCACGCCAGCTTGGGCATTGAAGCGAGCCGCCCCGGCCATCTGATTTCCGCCGATCGCAATGCCCGTGCCCGGAATCGTTGTGCCGTTGGCGTCAAGCACCCCGTTTAGTTCTGCTCCCTTCCGATAGCGTGGATCGACCCAGCTGAAGGCAGTATTGACTGTTATCCCATCGACGACCTTCAGGCGAACCTCGCCTTCCAAGCCGTAAATGCGCGCATTTACGTTCGCCAGCGTGCTCAGCCCCGTCGAGGGATTTACATTCAGGACCTGTTGATGCCGGTAATCGACGAAGAAGCCTGCGAGGTTGAACGTGAGGCGGCGTCCAAACAATTGGGATTTCAGACCCACCTCGTAGCTGTTCACCGTCTCCGGCTGCACGGCATTGATTTCATCCGGGCTAAAGAACGCCTGAGCATTGAAAGCGCCGGTGCGATAGCCCTGCTTGAAGCTGGCGTAGGTCATGACGTCATTCGCCACGGCCCACTGAAGGCCCGCTTCAAAGCTGGTATTGTGATAGCGAGCTTTCCGGTTCTCATTCACGATCGTGGGTGTGTCAAGATTCGGCACACCCGTGCCAGGGTTGGAGGAAATGAATGAATTGAAGTTCTCGATCGCAACGCGATCATCGCTGTAGCGAATGCCACCTGTCGCCGTCAGCGACGGGGTGATCTTGAATTCTCCGCGCCCGAAGATCGCCCACCCGTTGCGCCTTTGTGTAAACACACTGCCGTAATTAGCGCCATAGCCGCCAGTGCCGAAGCCGAAAGGATCGACAGCTCCGAGAAGCGCGCTGTTCAGAAGCATGTAGTTCTGATCCAGTTTCATGGAGTCGCTGCCGTAGCTGCCGCCGGCCGTCACGTTGAATGGGCCATCGAACGCTGTGACAACTCGCAGTTCCTGCGAAAAAGACTTGCCGTTGCGCGCGTTGGACTGCACTTCAGCGACGCTAATCGGCAGTCCATCGTCGTCCGTCGTTGACAGCCACTCGCCCCGATCCACCGCGGTAATCGACGTGATCGTGGCGTGGTCAAGTTTGACGTTCAACTGGAGGTTCGCGCCGTAGTTTTCGAGCAGCTTGCTGGCAACGCGATTGTTGTTGTTCTCCCAGAACGAGAGCCCCGCGCGAGAAACACCCGCCGTGAGCGAGGGATCCGGTACATCTGCATAGTACCCTGCGTTCCCGCCGGCCGAGCGGTTGTAGCTCAGCCGCACAGTGGCATCGAATAGGCTGCTCGGCTTCAGCAGGAAGGACAACCGAGCGCCGAACACATCCGCTTGGTCGGAATTGTTCGAACCCGGAAAGACGTTTCGGACATAACCGTCATTCTTCTGATACGTAAACGCGAAGCGAGTCGCCAAGACGTCGTTCACCAGCGCGGTCTGGACAGCGCCCTGTGCAGAGCGTTCGTTGTAATTGCCGTAGCCTGCGGTGAGGTAGCCTTCCGTATCAAAGCCGGGCGCCTTTGAAACGATGTTGATCGCGCCACCCGTGGCGTTTTTGCCGTAGAGTGCGCCCTGCGGACCTTTCAACGTCTCCACGCGCTGGACATCGAAGAAGGGTATTGCTTCGAACACCGGGCTGGCGCGGATAGCATCGTCCTCATACAGGGCGATCGGACGACTCTGCGAGAAGCTGAAGTCATTAGCCGAAATGCCGCGAAGCGTAAAAATGGGCGGTGAACCTGCGCCGTTGGGCAGATTGACGTTTAGGCCCGGCACCACCGAGGAAAGCATGCCGGGGTTGTCTATCTTCATGCTGGCCAGAGCATCACCGCTAACAGCGGCAATCGAGGCGGCAACTTTCTGAGAGCTTTCAGACCGGCGATTGGCGGTAACTAAGATTTCGCCGCCCTGTTCGTCGGCCACGCCTTCGGTCGCGCTCTGCGCCCAGCCAGCCTGGGGTGAAAGTGCCAGCGCGCTGCACGCGCAAAGAAACTGGATTGGGAAATTAACACCGCGCATTACACCACCCCTCATACAGCATCAGTGGCCCCTCACGCGGTGCCACCGGGCATCGCGTTGCCCGCGTTTATCGACTTTAATCGACTTTAGGGCAGATATTTCCAAAGTCAAGTCATCATGCGTCGGCCTGCAGGGGCCGCTGATCGCGGGGGAGGGAGTCGCGGCCTGGCTGTGTCGCAAATCCACTTGACGAACTTTATAAGCCGAATATGGTCCTAATAAGTTCACCGTATGGATTTGGTGCCCGTTGAGGGCTGCGCTGCACGACTCGAGAACTTCAATCGAGGAATTTAAGGATCGCTCTATGCAGGAGACTACCGATGGACCCGTCTCGATGGCCGTTCTGCCGGATGCGGGCGGCCTTGATCTGATAGGCAATGTTTTCAGTTTTGAAGAGGTGTGCGCGCTGGCCTTCGGGAATGAGCGTCTAGGCCTGATCAAAATGGAAGATGGTAGCGTTGGGGTCTTCCGGTACGAGCATCTAAAGGCCCTCTCCGAAAATCCGGAAGTCGGGAATACGCCGGCAAACGAGTTAATTCGCTGGACCTTGCAGCACCCGGAAGCGGCGAATTGTCCTGAGGGTGAAGCGCCTGGTGCTTCGTTGGCGCGTTGGGTGTCGAACCAGATATTTACCGCCAATCCGCCACTTCATCGACCGGAACGGATGATTATTGCTCGGCAATTCGTACCAAGGGTAATCGCGAGATTGCGGCCAGAAGCTGAAAAGATCATGGAGAATATAGTAAAAGGCTGTCCAGAAGGTGAAATCTTTGATCTATCTCGCGTTGTAGCCAGCAAATTGTCGACAGAGATTTGTCGACATTTGCTTGATTTGACTGCTGATGAAGCGGATCGTCTCGGCGAAGCTGTCGATGACATGTCGCAGTTGTTCCTGCTCGAGCCGACGCTCGACCAGTTCGCAAGTGCGGACCGAGGCGCCGGTCGTCTGATTGAAGTTATGTGTATGGCCGCTGATCGAAAAATGGCTGCGGAAGGCGAAAATTTGATCAAGACGATGGCGGCGGAACTGGCACTCCTTGACCATAAGCCAGATCTGGATCGCACTGGCATGGTACCAGAAAACATTGGCTTGATGCTCGCCGCGAATATTTTCGACGCTGCCCACACAACTTGCGTGCTGGCGTCGAACGTCATGTACTTCATTTTGAAGCACAGGGATGTCTATGAACGCTTGCGTGCGGACTCTTCACTTATCAGCAATGCGGTATCGGAAGGAATGCGTCTCGCGCCGCCATTGTCAGTGTCACCTCGCTTTACGCTAAGCGACGTTGAATACTTGGGTGTGCTGATCCCGGAAGGGACAAAGCTGCTTATGATGTGGGAAGTCGGCAATCGCGATCCATCAGTTTTTGAGGATCCACACGCATTCATTCTGGAGCGGAAGGTTACACGCGACGTGACCTTTGGTGGCGGCGCCCATCTTTGCCCAGGACGGCATCTTGCTCGAATGCTCGCCGAAGTGATCGTAGGTGGGCTAGTCTCGCCGCGCATTGAGCTTCAGGCTACAGAGACCGATGGCCTGTGGGTCCCTAACACCATGTTACGGCACCTGCGGGAACTGCCTGTGACAATGAGCCGCCTCCCTGCCTAATTCACGGTGCGACATGAGAGCAAATATGACAAATTATGCCAAATTCGGAAATTCGCCTCAATGTGATGGAACCGAGCTTGAGGAGTTCCGTACGGAAATTCGCAAGCTTTATGATATGAAAGAGGCCGCTCTGGCTGCAGGAGAAGTGGAGCCGATCGTTGAGCGGTTTTATACGGCCGACGCCGTCACTTTCGGGCCCGATGCGAAAGTTGTCACAGGGCGGGAGGCTCTGACGCAGCATTATCATAACTTCCTTCAAGCTTTCGCCAGCGCGAAGGTGGTCTCGGTCAAGCAGTACGTCCGCAACGGCTTGGGTTGGGACTGGGCCAATTTTATCGCCACTGCGAAGGATGGGAGCGTAATCCACGCGCCGATGATCTTCCTGTGGCTCAAGACGAGTGAAGGTTGGGTTTCCTGTGGTGACGTTTTCGCTATTAACGCGGACGGCGCCATCGACTGGGGAATTGACTGATCGCCCCTGGTGTCGGCGTGTGAGCGTCGACACGGGGTCTCGCCTTTGCGGATTGGCGAGTTTTGCGATCAGTTCGAAGAAATTTGAGCAAGCACTGTCGTGCGAGATTGCGATTGCGCACAATGTGATGCGCCAGCCTCTGCTACGTGGCGTGCACTGAATGCGCTTCTGCACGCCAAAATAGGCTGGAATCTGCGACGCCCGCAGTGGCGCGGAGAACATCCGAAATTATCCATGTTGTAGAACCGGATCGGATTCCTCGGCCATCTTGGTGGCCATCTGCCAATGGAGTCAGGCGTTATCGACCTGTGCACCGCAGCACTCGAGCATTTTGAGTACCCTTCCGGTGGGGCTTTCAATTACCCACAAGTGGTCGCGGCTGAGATTCGCTTTGGCGCATCGGGTTTGCTGGGGCTGAATCCGATGTGATTCCTATTCGAGCACTGAACCGAGCAGATGGGATGTTCGCGATGGGGAGCAATTTGATCGGTGACGGCGCGTGTATCGACGGGGAGATTGATTGAACGGGATTTGGCGATGCGCGCCTTGGCCGGCGGTTGCGCAAGTTGATGAGCCATATCGATGGTGCGCTGGGCCAACCGATCCCCCTGCCTTGCGAAGATTGGGCGAATACCAAGGCGGCTTACCGATTTCTGTCGAATGCGTCGGTCAACGAAGACCCGATTTTATCCGGGTATTTCCAAGCGACGGCGCGTCGGGTAGCAGTCAGTGAGGGGCTTATTCTCGTCCTCCAAGACACAACAGAGTTCGTCTATCAGCGCGAGAGCCCGGAAAGCATTGGCTTTACCAAGCATGTGAACAGCGGGCGCGACAAGGAGGGGCGCTGGCGCCAGCACAAACTGTGCGGTGTGCTGATGCATGCCAGTCTTGCAATCACGCTCGAAGGGTTGCCGCTTGGGCTGACGGCTGTGCGGTCCTGGACTCGGCCCCAGTTCAAAGGGCTGCTGGCGCTCAAGCGCAAGGTCAACCAAACCCGGGTGCCGATCGAGACCAAGGAAAGCGTGCGCTGGCTCGAGAATATGCGCGGTTCAACGGCGCTGTTGGACGGCGCTGATAGTCTCGTCCATTTTGGTGATCGCGAAAATGACATATACGAATTCTTCTGTGCCACGCAGGAGTTGGGCAACCATTTTGTCGTGCGCACCTGTGTCAATCGACTGGTTGGAGACGGCAAGCACACGGTTTCGACCGAAATGGCCGAAGTCGCGGTCGCTGGTGGCCATCATGAGTTTGAAATCGCGAATGGCAGCTCGGCAAAGCTCGCGCTGAAATACAAGCGCGTCAATCTGCTACCGCCGATTGGAAAGGCGCGGCGCTATCCCCCGCTCCGCCTGACCGTCATAAATGCGACTGAAGTCGATCCGCCCGAAGGGCGCAAGCCCATTGATTGGAAGTTGCTGACCGACCCGCCGGTCGAAACTGCCAACCAAGCCATTGAGAAGATGGCCTAGTATGCGATGCTCTGGAAGATCGAGCTGTTCTTCAAAATCCTCAAATCCGGCTGCAATGCCGAAAAGCTCAAGCTGCGTGCCGCCGAGCGCCTGGTCAACCTCATCGCCATTTGCTGCATACTCAGTTGGCGCATCTTCTGGTTGACAATGCTCAACCGGGCGCTCCCCAATGAAAATTCCGAATGCGCGTTGACCTCTGCCGAAATCGGCGTGAGCGATCAAATCGCCGCGCGCGCTGGCCGCAACCACGCGCAAAATCCAAGGCTATATGACTATCTCCGCGAAATCGCCCGCCTCGGCGGATACCTCGCGCGAAGTCACGACCCGCCACCAGGCAACATGATCATGTGGCGCGGCTGGTCACGCCTGATGGACATCCAGCTCGGCGCAAAACTCGCTGCCGGAAAAGTTGTGGCAATTGAAAGAACGGCCGGATGGGTACACTGCGGCCATCTCGGTCGAAACCGTGTGCTTGCCATCGCCGGCCAGACGATCAACGCAGGTGCGCACGGCCTCGGCATTCAGTAGACGAGTTCCGCCGTGAACGAATTGGGAGGGCAGGGTAGCCCATTTCCATGAACTTCCCTGCCCGTCTGAGTCGATAGCAATCCGCTGAAGGGTTGCTCCGCAAGCCTTGTCAGAACGGAAAAGATTGGGCCTTGTCGCGTATCGTGACCCATTGCCACTGTGAAAATTCGTCCCAATTGGCCGGGCCGCCTATGCTGGTTCCGTTGCCAGATTGTCCGCGACCGCCGAAGGGATTGACGACCTCGTCAGCGACCGTCTGACCGTTGATATGGAGGAGGCCAACGCGAAGCCGTTCGCCCAAGGCCATGGCGCGTCCTACCGAGTTTGAGATAATCCCAGCGGACAAGCCGTAGGCCGTGTCGTTGGCGAACTCGACCGCTTCATCGTCGCTGTCGAAGCTTGTGAGCGCAGCTACCGGACCGAAGACTTCTTCGGTGTAGGCCGGCATCTCGCGGCGCACATCCGCGAGTACGGTGGGATGATGAAAGAACTCGTTCGCCTCGCCGCCGGCAATCAGCCTCGCTCCCGCACTGACACTTCGTTCAACGATGTCTTGCACCCGGCCAAGTTGATGGCTGTTGATCATCGGGCCTATCGCGACCTGACCCCTGGCAGGGTCGCCGACCGGGAGATTGCGCGCCCGTGCCGCTAGTTTTTCGGCGAAAGCATCATGGATCGCGGAGTGGACCAGGATGCGGCCGCTTGCCATACAGATTTGTCCCTGATGAAGGAAAGCGCCCCAGGCGGCATTCGAAGCAGCGATGTCGAGATCAGCATCCTCCAGGACGATCAATGAATTCTTTCCGCCGAGCTCCAAAGACAACTTCTTTAGATGTCCACCGGCAAGTGCGCCGATCTTGCGGCCTGCCGCAGTGGACCCGGTGAACTGGATCATGGCGATGTTCGGGTCGGAGCACATTGCCTCGCCAGCCTCGATGGCGCCGGGCACAACGTGGAGCACCCCGTCCGGCAGACCCGCAGCAGCGAAAAGGCGAGCTACCAGCAAGCCGCTGCTGATCGTCGTCCGTGGATCAGGTTTTAGCACCACGGCATTTCCGACCGCAAGGGCGGGGGCGACTGCGCGAAGCGCAAGGTACAACGGGAAATTGAAGGGTGAGATCACTCCAACGACACCGAGCGGCATGCGACGGCAGAAGCTGAGCTGTCCGGGCTGAGTAGGCAGGACAAGACCGTGAGGCTGTGAAGGCATGGCCGCAGCCTCGCGGATCACCTTTGCGACAATGGCTACTTCGAACGCAGCCTTTGCGTGAACCGAGCCCGTTTCACGGACTAGCCATTCCACGTAGAGTTTCGAGTTCTCTTCAACGAGCTGCGCTGCCTTATAGAGGATTGCCGCGCGCTGCTCATAGGGCATGGCAAACCAGCTCTCCTGGGATTTGCGCGCGCTGCGCGAGGCATTGGCAATTTCGGTGGCGCCGCCTTGACGCAACCATCCGAGGCTCTCACCCGAGGCGGGCGAGCGCACCTCTACATTCCCGCCAGCCCCGTCAACTGCAAGCCAAGCTTCAATCGGACTAATATCGAGTTTTGCGTTCATGGCATTCCGTCTCCAAGGTGGCAAATCTTAAGTCCGATCAGGCTTGCCTGGCGCATTTGGTCAGATCGGCTGCGATGTCGAATAGCGCCTATTTCATGGGGTGACTACACGAAAGTGACGTATCTGCACGCTAAGGGCGAACAAATCCGGTACGATGCCAGCAGATGCTATTCGCAGGCTTTCCTGCCCCTTTTATGTGGTGCCGCCCTACGGGCGCCGATATGGGAGGGCGGCAATCCGATTGACCAACGATCGAGGTAGAACCCTGCTCGCCAAATATGTGAGCTGGTTGCCCATCCCCGGTATGGCGAAGGATTGCCGATAAACCAGAGCGTGGACTGCATGGGACGCGCACCGGTCAACGTCCATCAAACCCAACCTCCCCCACTTCAAATCGCTGAGGGCAGCCATGTCTGTGTCGATTCCACCGGGTGCAAAAGACCCAACACTCACTCCCGTCCCGGCAAGCTCCACGGAAAGCGCTCGCATGAGGGTGCTCACATAGGCTTTCGACGCGCCGTAGACCGCTTGGAAGGGCACGGATGTTTCGCCCGCCAGGCTCGACACGGCGATTACTGAGGATTCAAACGGCTGCTCCCTGAAAATCGCAATCAGGCGAGCCAGCAAATCCGTGAAACCGAGTATGTTTGTTTCAATTACCTCGGCATAAGTGTCGGCACGGCCTGCATCAAATGAACCAACGCTCGTCATTCCGGCAACCAACAAAGCGGCTGTTACTTGCAATTCTGCAACCTTAGCCGCGATTTTCTCCCTGCCCTCGATTTCACGTTGATCAGCCACTATAATCTCGCACGGCACATTGAACCGCTCGTCAATTTCGGTCTGTAGCTCCCGCAAGTTGTCGAGCCTTCGTCCAACAATCAGGGGCTTGGCCTGGTACGATGCCGCCAAGCGGAGGGCGGACGCTCTGCCCAAACCGGTCGAAGCCCCTGTGACCAGCACCCACGAGTTCTTGATCGCCAGGGCTCTGTTGCAAAGATTGG
>NZ_KE148365.1:0-2356 GCF_000410615.1 Novosphingobium sp. B-7
GGCCAAGCCGACCCGGCTTGGCCGAATTGCGCGCCACCCAGGCAAGCGGGCCATCGCCACGCCACACCGTCCAGTCCAGCGGCAAGGGTTCGGCCCAGGCCATCATCGCCGTCCAGCAGGCCTGGGATGCGCTGCCGGCGGCGGCGCGGGCCATGGGAAAGGCGTGAAGCGACAGCAGCGGCGCGGCCTGTTCGGCAGGCGTGGCCACGACCACCGCATCGAACGGGCCGCGTCGTTCGCCTTCGAGCACCAGCCACCAGTGCCGGCCATCATGGACCAGGCCCTTGACCAGGCATTCGAATGTCACGTCGTGGCGCTGTGCCAGATCGGCGACCAGGGCATTCATCCCCGGCACGCCGACATAGGCATCGGGGCCTGCATCCGGCCAGTGCGCGGCCACGCCTCGCTCTGCCCATTCGGCCACCTGCCGGGCAAAGCCGGGCGTGGTGGCGGCGCAGAACTGCGCGCCATGATCGAACCGGGCCTGGCCCAGCGGCGTATCGATCCGCCGGGTAGACATGCGCCCGCCCGGCCCCCGCCCTTTGTCAAACGCACTGACCACGTGGCCGGCCCCCACCAGCCGGTCAGCGCAGGTCAGGCCAGCAAGCCCCGCCCCGATGATCCCGAAATGCAATGTCCCCTCCCGTCCGCGTCAGCCGCGGCCCATCAGCGACATCACCTCGCGGCGCGAGCTGGCGTCTTGCAGGAAACAGCCGAGCATGCGGCTGGTGACCATGCCCACGCCCGGCGTGCACACGCCGCGCCCGGTCATGCAGCCGTGCTGCGCCTCGATCACCACGGCCACGCCCTGTGGCTGCAGGTGGTCCCAGATGCACTGCGCCACTTCGGCGGTCAGGCGCTCCTGCACCTGAAGGCGTCGGGCATAGCCATGGAGCACGCGGGCCAGCTTGGAAATGCCGACCACGCGGTTGTTGGGCAGGTAGGCGATCGAGGCCTTGCCGGTGATCGGCGCCATGTGGTGTTCGCAGTGCGACTGGAACGGAATGTCGCGCAGCAGCACGATCTCGTCATAGCCGCCCACTTCCTCGAACGTGCGGGTCAGGTGCACGCTGGGATCTTCGCGATAGCCCTGGCAATATTCCAGCCAGGCGCGGCCGACGCGGGCTGGGGTATCGATCAGGCCTTCGCGGCTGGGGTCTTCGCCGGCAAAGCGCAGCAGCGTGCGGATCGCCTCCTGCACCTCTTCGGGCACGGCCGGCTTGGCCGCCGGGGCATGGTGGTGTGCGGTGTTGTCGTGGGCAGCGTGGTTGTGGCTGGCGTCATCGCAACCGTCGTGGCTGTCTTGCGCGGAGGCGAAATCGAGAGTCATCAGGTTCATGGCGGAATTCTCCGGCCCGGGGAGGCTGCGCGCAGATGCGCATCAGAGCAAGACCGGGCATGCACTTCGGACTTGCAGTTGGCAGCGGGCCGCTACAACATGGCCGAAAGGACACTGGAGCGAAGCGCGCGCCGTGCCACATGAGGAAACATGCTGATATCCGAGATGATAACGGCAAGCCCGGTCGCTGCGGTCATCAGCAACCCTCGCTTGCCTGATAACCCGATCGTGGAATGCAATGCCGCGTTCGAAGCACTGACCGGCTATGAGCGGGACGAGATCATCGGCCGCAATTGCCGCTTCTTGCGCGGGCCAGGCACCGAGCCTGACCTGACGGCAGAGCTGCGCGCCGGCATCCGCGAAGGCCGGCCGGTCTTGGTCGAGATCATCAACTACAAGAAGGACGGCACGCCGTTCCGCAATGCCGTGATGGTCGCGCCGATCTTCGACGCCCAGGGGGAACTGGAATATTTCCTTGGTTCTCAAGTGGATGTCAGCAAGGCTGCCGATCTCGAGGCCGGCAATACGGCTGGCGCTGCCCGCGCCCAGGCGGCGCGCGATGCCGTGGCGCTGCTGTCGCCGCGCCAGCGCGAAATCTTGGTGCACATGGCTGCCGGCAAGCTCAACAAGCAGATCGCCTACGAACTCGGCCTGTCGGAACGCACGGTGAAGATGCACCGCTCGTCCGTGATCCGCACCCTGGGTGTGCGTACCAGTGCCGATGCCATCCGCGTGGCGGTAGAAGCCGGGCTCTGATCCTGATTGCTGGTGTTGACGAGAGGCTCGCCCTTAAGGGCAAGCCTCTCGTTCAGCTTTACATCAGCCGCCAGGTGATCGGCACGGTCAGCGTGGTCGGCCCGCCGGGAGGGGCCGGGAGGTTGCCGGCGCGGCGCGGCAGGGCCAGCGCCTCGCGATCGAGCGTGGCCGAGCCAGAGCCGCCGACCAATTCGGTTTTCTCGATCGCGCCCACCGCGCTGATATAGACCTTCACCTTGGCGGTGCCTTCCTCGCCGCGCA
>NZ_KE148365.1:2636-12100 GCF_000410615.1 Novosphingobium sp. B-7
CGCCCCTGCGGACAATTACGCAGGCTGCGCGTCAGAACTCGCTCCAGTCATCCACCGCCAGGTTGCCTGCGGCCGCCGCCCGGCCGGGAGCCGGACGCGCGGGCGGGGCGGCCGGTTCTTCCGGTGGCAGCGTCGCGAGAGCGAGTGAGGCCGGGCGCACGACAACTGGCGCTGGTTCGGCCGGCGGCATAGGCACCACGCGCGGCGCGGCCACAGGCGTGGCATCGCCACCGGCCAGGCGAAAGCGGCCCAGCTGTTCCATCAGGCTGTCGGTCTCGCTCGACAGGGTGCGCGTGCTGGCGGTGCTTTCCTCCACCATCGCTGCATTGCGCTGCGTGAACGAATCCATGTCTGACACCATGCGCGAGATTTCGCCGATGCCGTCGGCCTGCTTTTCGGCCGCTTCGGCAATTTCCTCGACCAGGCCCGAAACCGCGTTCACTTCGCCCACGATCTGGCGCAGCGCTTCGCCACTGCCTTCGACCAGGGCCACGCCGCCGGCGATCTGCTGTGAACTCGTGGTGATCAGGGTCTTGATATCCTTGGCCGCGTCGGCGCTGCGCTGGGCCAGGGCACGCACTTCCGATGCCACCACGGCAAAGCCCTTGCCGGCATCCCCGGCGCGCGCGGCCTCTACCCCGGCGTTAAGCGCGAGCAGGTTGGTCTGGAACGCGATGCCGTCGATCACGGCGATGATCTCGGCCATCTGGCGCGAGCTGTCCTCGATCGATCGCATGGCCCCCACCGCATCGTGGGCAATGGTTTCCACCTGGCCGGCGGTATCGCGCGCCACGCGCAGGCGGCCACTGGTCTGCCGCGCATTGTCGGCCGTGATCTTTACCGTGCCGGTAAATTCGTTGAGCGTGCGCGCGGTCTGCGCCAGGGCATTGGCCTGCTGTTCCGATCGGGCCGAGAGGTCTGATGAGGCGGCGGCGATTTCGTCGATGCCCAGCTTGATCGTGCGGCAGCCGGCGACGATGCGGCCCAGTACCTGGCTCATTTCACCCAGCGCGGCGTTGTAATCCATGTGCAGCTTGCCCATCGCGCCATGGCCGTTTTCCGCCACGCGGTGGGTCAGGTCTCCCTGCGCCAGGGCAGCAAGGCCGCCGCCGATCGCGCCAATGGTGACGTTGGCTTCTTCGGCGCGGGCCTGCTCTTCGCGCGCGCGCTGCACGTCGCGGGCGAACAGCGCCTTGAACCCGTCGAGCGCGCGGGCCAGCTGGCCCAGTTCGTCAGCGCGGGCCAGGCCCGGCACGTCGATCGTGATATCGCCGGCGGCCAGGCGGTCCACCGCCGCGCTCATCCTTTTGACCGGCCGCGCCACCGTGGCCATCAGCACCACCAGCATGAACACTGCCACCACCAGCGCGGCGACGGCGGCCCCCACCATGAAGCGCTGGGCCGAGGTGTAGATGGTTGCGCTCTGTTCCGAAATCGCCCCGGCGCCCTTGGCGTTGAGGTCGATCAGCTGCAGCACGAGGTCTTCCAGCGCGTAATAGTGATCGAGCGATTCGGCATTGAGCGCGGCATGGGCGGCGGCAGGATCGCTTTGCGCCACGGTGATCAGGCGATCGGTATCGGCGGTGAAATCGCGCCAGCCCTTCTCGAACTGGTCGAGCAGCGCCTTTTGCTGCGGCGTGGCGATCTCGCTGCGGTAATCGGCAATGGTCTTGTCGATCACCACTTGCGCGTTGCGCGCCAGCTTGGCCGAGCGCGGCCCGGGGGTATAGACCACCTCGGCCTGCTTGATGCGGTATTGCGAGAGATAGCTGTGCAGATCACCCAGCGATTGCGAGGCCGGCAGCCAGCGCTCGCGCATTTCGGTGGCGATCGCGTTCACCTCGCCGATGCGGTTGACGCCCACGACGCTGATCGCGGCCATCACCGCCAGCAGCACGGCAAAGGCTGACATCAGCTTGGCAGAGATATTGAAACGAAGCATGGCGGCTGGCTCCGGCGGTTTGCGGCAATCGCCAAAAAACTAGAGCGCGGGCCTTCACGGATCGGTAACCATACCCCTGTGGATCGTTGCTATCGCGGCGTTAACCATGCCGTGCATCGGGCCATTTACCGGCCCGGCCCTGATCGGGCAGGATGCCGGGATGAAGATTCGATTCGCCATGATGGCCCTTGCCGCCGCAAATCTCGCCTGTGCCTCTGCTGCCCTCGCCGCCCCCGCACGCAAGGCCGCCCCGGCCAGGGTTGCACCCGCCCCGGCGCCGGTGCCCGATGTCGCGACCGTGGCCCTGGTGACCGACCAGGGCACCATCGTGGTCGAACTCGATGGCAAGCATGCCCCCATCAGCGTGGGCAACTTCCTGCATTACGTCGATGCCAAGCGCTATGACGGGATGACGTTCTATCGCGCCATGCATCTGGAATGGGGGCAGCAGCCCAACGGCCTGCTGCAGGGCGGCATTCGCGATGCGGCCAAGCTGTTCAAGCCGGTGGCCCATGAACCGACCAGCCAGACCGGCATCCTGCACAAGGCCGGCACGCTGTCACTGGCGCGGCTGGCGCCGGGCACGGCCACGTCGGATTTCTCCATCCTGTTGTCAGACATGCCCGGTCTGGATGCCGATCCGGCCAATGCCGATCCCGATCGGCAGCTGGGCTATGCCGCCTTCGGGCATGTGGTTTCGGGCATGGATGTGGTGCGCAAGATCTGGGACATGCCGATTTCGCCGACGATGGGCGAAGGCGCGATGCGCGGGCAGATGCTGGCCCAGCCGGTGAAAGTGATCACCGCGCGGCGCGTGGCGAACCAGACGCCCGCGCCGACGCCTGCGCCAGCGCCAGCGCCCACAACGACACCCTGATCAATTGGGGCAGGCTACCGCCGCGCTCTGGCTGCGGCGAAACAGCACCACGCGATAGAAGAACGCGTCGCTGCCAAAAGCCTGGTTCGGCCCGGCAACGATGTCGAGCCGATCCCCTTTCGCCAGGTCCACCGGCAGTGGGCCTGGTTGCAGACCGCTGGTCAGCACGCCCTGCCACAGCGCCTTGCCATTGCGCAGCACGGTGAGGTCCACCCCGTCGCCGCCCGGCGCCTTGGCAAAGCAGCCGCGCAGATCCAGCGCCTGGGCTGCCGGCGCGGTATAGCGCCACACCGCGCGCAATGGCGCAGCGGCATCGCCGGCCGGTGCGGCGCTGGTGGCGTTGATGCGCAGTGGCTTGCTGAACTTGTTGCCGAAATAGCCGGTCCAGGTATCGTCCAGCCAATCGAGCGCCGTGTCGCTGCCCGCGCGGTTGCGCACGAAATAGCGCCAGGCCGGCGTGCCCCAGCCCAGCAGGGTATCGGCCACCACGGCCGAGGCGCCCAGCGTATAGCCCGTGCCGACCAGCACGATCGGCTGATCGCCGATCATCGGCGTGGCCAGCGCCTGCCCCGTGGGGCCATAGGCCCGCGTGCCGCTGCCCAGTACCAGCCCGCGCGGGGCGCCCCAGATCACCGTGGTATCGCTGCCCAGGCGATAGGCGAACAGCAGCGGATCGCCCAGATCCAGCCGCAACGGGCGCCCCTTGGGAAGCACGCTGGCCTGGAGGAAGCGGAACGCGCGGCCCTGGTCCTTGATCGCGGTGCCGGCAAACAGCCCCATGGTGGGGAAACCGGTCTGGTCGATCAGGGCATACCAGCTTGCCTGGCCCACCCCATTGGCGGCCAGCATCGTGGCCTGCTTGACCAGTTCGCCGGCTGCGGTGGCCTGGTCGCTGGTGGCGAGGCCAAACTCGGTGGCCCAGACCGGCACGCGCGGGCCCGCTGCATCCATGGCCAAGGCGAGTTGCACCAGTTCCACGTCCAGCCCTTCGGCGCGGTTGCGATAGGGGTGCACGGCAATCCCATCGACCTGGGCGAGCAGCCCGGCAGCAAACAGCGGGCGCAGATAACCGGTGCCGATCATGTTGGTCGATCCACCGAGCAGCGCCGGGTTGCCGCCCAGCCGCGCATGGGCCGCTGCCGCGATCCGCACATAGGCGGCCACGCTGTCGATCCCAGCGGCAAAGACCATAGCGCGGCTGCCGTTGATCTCGTTGCCCAGCTCGATCGCGGCCAGGCAGTTGCCGAACTTGTCCTTCAGCGCGCCCAGATAGGCGGCAAACGCCGTGCGGCCCTGTTCTGAAGAGACCCACAGGCCGTTGTCATACAGCGGGTTGGCAGGAATCTCCGTCAGGATCAGGCGCCGCCCGGCCTGGCACGCCGCCATCAGGTTCTGCGCCGCCGCGCTGTCCAGGGTGTAGCGCCCCTTGGCTGTCTCCCCCGCCGCCCAGGGCAGCGAATCGCGCAACAGCGGCGCTTGCGCCTGTGCCGCCAGATCGCCCACCCCGGCTGGCCAGCCCTGGCTGAAATGGGTTTGCGCACCCAGCAGCAGGGACGCGCCCACGGCAGGCGCTGCCGCCTTGGCCGCGCTTGACGTTGCGGCCGCAGGGGCCACGCCGCCGGCGCTGCTTGCCAGCGTTACCGGCGCAGCGCCTGGCGTGGCGCTGGCCGAAGAGGTGGCCTTGCCCGTGGTGATGATCACCGTCGCCGCCAGGGCGGGGGCCGCCACAATGCCGGCCGTGACCAGCAGCGACTGGCGAAACCGGGTGTTCTTAATAAGCGCCATTAGCGGCCGTCCTGCACGTTGCCAGCAACAGGCGGCAGGGATTCGCCACCCGAGAGGCACAGTCTTGCCGCAATCGTTTAACATGGCCGCTCCAGACGCGGTTGACGCCGGCGCAGTCTTCTTTGCCAGGAACATATTGGCTATTAGGGGGAAATGCGTAGCGGAGCCGTGCTCCGAAACCCCCGTGCCGCGGTTGGCAGCGCCAGCCGCCCATGCCACAACCGGGCAGGTCTCTGCTGTCGAGGGAAGCGCTACCGATGAAAGCTCTCGTCCCGCTGGCTCTGCTCATCGCCGCGCCGGCCATGGCGCAATCGTCCGGGCCACCGCCCCAGGTCGACGCGGCCATGTCCCTGCTCGACCAGGGGCATTACCTTACGGCGCGCGACAAACTGGCCAAGCTGGCGTTCGATCCGCAGGGGCGGGTGAAAGACGAATATGCCTATCAGATGTGGCAGCAAGAAAGCGTCATGGTGACTGGCGAACTCGACTTGGCAACGCTGGATCGGGCGCATTCACCCCCATTGATCCAGCGCGACTGGATCGCGCGCGTTCAGCAGGCGGTTGCCCACGATGCGATTGCCGAAATCGTCAAGCGGGCGAAAGATACTCGCATCGTCATCCTGAACGAAGCGCATATCAGCCCGCGCGATCGCATGTTCGCCTTGCAGGTTGCCCGCGCCCTGCGCCCCTTGGGCTATGGCGTCCTGGCGGCGGAGGCGTTCTACAACGACCCGGCTGGAAAGATCATGGCGCGGCTCAGGCACGATGGCTTTGTCCGCCGTGGAACCGGCTTTTACACCCTTGACCCAGTCTATGCGCGGTTCGTCCGCGCCGCGCTCGCCATGGGGTATGCCCCTGCCGCCTATGAGCAGACCGAGGAACAATCTGCCGCCGCCCATCCTGCGGATCGGCAGGCCAACGTCGTGGCGCGCGAACAGGCTCAGGCCGAAAATCTGGCGGCATTGATGGCACGCTTTCCGGGCCAGAAGGTATTGATCTATGTCGGGCATAGCCATGTCGCCGAAGCCCCGATCAACGAGACCGGCGAAGGCAATCCCAAGATTGACTGGATGGCGGCGCGGCTCAAACGCATGACCGGTATCGATCCCTTGACGATCGATCAGGCTACGGTGACCGACCTTGATGCCGGCGCGCGCCCGGCGCAGGTGGCGGCAGCGCGCCTGTTGGGTGGGCGGCCTGGCATCTTGTTCGAACAGGGCAAGCCACTGGTGCTGGGCCAATATGCCGGCGCGGTGGACCTTCAGGTGATCCATCCTGCCCGGCGCTACCGCTTTGGCCGCCCGGCATGGCTTGCGGCCTCGGGCGCGAGACCGGTTCCGGTTCCTGCCGCGTTCAGGCCCCGGCATGGCCGCTGCCTTGTCCAGGCTTTCCCCGCTGGCGCGTCCGCTGATGCGGTGCCGCTGGATCAGGTGATGATCACGGCGGGGGAACGGGCACCGGCTTTGCTGTTGCCGGCAAGGCCGATGCGGTTTTTCAGGCAGTGCGTGCAGTTGGGAGGAAAGTAAAATCTGCCATCGCGAATAAATTACCACTGAATATTATCTGTAATAGGTATTTATAATTCTGAAATGGCGAGGGAGTGAATGATATTATGCAAATTGACTTTGAATTATATCATTGCTGAATTTTGAAATTTTCACTTGATTTTTTTGTAGAAATTCTGCATAGGCTGCGCATCGCCCCCCGTCATGATGCAAAATCTTGGATGCAATCGGCGCCTGAGAGACCATCGTGCTCCCGCATCTGGCAGGAGAACGGCCGTGGACCTCAATCATCTTCTTTTTCAGCATCAGGTTGCGGTGATGGATGCCCAGACGCGGCAGGACCATCGCGCCGGCAGCCGCTATGATCTCGTGCGGCATTATGAAACCCGCATTGCGCGGCTGCGCCAGAAGCTGGGCGTGGCAGCCTATCCGGAATGGTGCACGCTGCCTGCGGCCGGGTCAGCCGCTGCCGCCTGAGGCAGGCTGACGGGACAGCACGTCACCCATTTTTCGGCCCCGCTTCCTTCCGCCTGTGCACCACGCACGGGCGAGTGATCAACCGGCGCCCCCCGCCTCCCCCCTGCACGAGGTTTTCCCATGACAACCATCACCACCACGCGCGCGCTCAACCTGTCGATCGACGAGGGCGATGCCGCCAAGCGGTGCAAGGCCAATGCCCTGCGCATCAGTTCGATCGAGCCGCTCAAGTCTGGCGGCACGCATCTGGTGTTCGTGACGATCGAGGATGCCGACAAGGCCCGCATCCTGTTCAAGTCATCGCTGGCCACCGGCCGCGTCGTGCGTTTCCCGTTCATGGGTGCATCGACGCGCCACCTCTATTGATTTCAACGCCTGGCTAGATGGGGCGCTCGGGGCGCGGCAGGGCGGCCAGCCCTTCCTCCACCACATCGCCCACGCGCGCCAGGTCTGCCGCGCTGATGCAATAGGGCGGCAGGACATAGACGGTATTGCCCAGAGGGCGCAGCAGCACGCCGTGATCGCGGGCAAAGGCCATCAGGTGTGGCGCCAGGGCGGAAAGATAGCCGCCATCGGGCGTGGCGAAATCCACGGCGATGATCGTGCCGCAGCGGCGGGGATGTTGCGCGCCGGGCAGCGCGGCCAGGCGATCGAGCAGGGCCTGCTGGTTCTGCCCCAGGGCATCGATGCGCGCCTGCACCGGCTCTTCACGCCACATCGCCAGGTTTTCCACCGCCGCTGCGCAGGCGATCGGGTTCGCGGTGTAGCTGGACGAGTGGTAGAACAGCTTGGCCCGGTCGGTTGACCAGTGCGCGGCAAAGATCGGCTCTTGCGCCACGGTGACCGCCAGCGGCATCGATCCGCCGGTCAGGCCCTTGGCCAGGCACAGGATATCGGGCACCACGCCGGCCTGGTTGCACGCCAGCATCGTGCCAGTGCGGCCAAACCCGGTCATCACCTCGTCGGCAATGAACAGCACGCCATGGCGGCGGCACACCTCGGCCATCGCGGCCAGCACGGCGGGCGGATAGAACAGCATGCCGCCCGCGCCGAGCACCAGCGGCTCCACGATCAGCGCAGCCGGGTTTTCGCGGCACGCGGCTTCCAGGGCTTCGATCGTGTTGGCGCCATCGCCGATTGGAAAGGGGATCGTGCCCACATCGAACAGCAACGGCGCATAGGCCGCGTTATAAACCCCGCGTTCCCCCACCGACATCGTGCCGATGGTATCGCCGTGATAGGAATGCTCCATCACCAGGATGCGGTGGCGCGCTTCGCCACGGTTGGCCCAGAAGCCCAGCGCCATTTTCAGCGCCACTTCCACGCACGTGCTGCCGCTGTCGGAAAAGAACACGCGGGTCAGCGCCTCGGGCAGCATGGCGACAAGGCCGCGCGCCACGTCTTCGGCGGGCTGGTGTGTCCACCCGGCAAAGATCACCTGGTCGAGCCGCTCGGTCTGGGCGCGGATTGCGGCCATGATGCGCGGGTTGTTGTGGCCATGCGTGGTCACCCACCACGACGAGATCGCATCGATCACGCGGGTACCGTCTTCCAGGATCAGCGCCGCCCCTTCGCCGCGCGCCACCTTGGGAATGGGCAGTCCCAGCCCGTGCTGCCAGAACGGATGCCAGACGGGCGAGCCGGTCATGCGAAATCCTCCAGCGCAAAGCCGCGGGCAAAGGCGGCGGCCAGGGTTTCCGGGGTAAGCGGATCGAGCGGGTCGAGCCGGCCCAGGCGGCGCACCTTGCCCATCGCGGCGATGGTCTGTTCGTTATCTGCGTTCTCGGCGCCGACGAAGGCGATGCCGTGGATCGGCACGCCGCGCGCGCGCAGGGCTTCGAGCGTCAGCAGGCTGTGGTTGATCGTGCCCAGCGCCGTGCGCGCCACCACGATCACCGGCAGGTTCCACCAGGCAAACAGATCGGCATAGAGCGTGCCGCGCGTGATCGGCACCAGCGCGCCGCCGGCGCCCTCTACCACCAGGCGTTCATGATCGGGCGGCGAAAGGCGCGCCGGATCGATCTGCAGTCCGTCCAGCTCTGCCGCGCGGTGGGGCGAAAGCGGCTGCGTCAGCCGATAGGCTTCGGGCAGGATCAAGTCAGGCGGCAATTGCGCCAGCGCGGCCACGGCATCGCGGTCTGCCCCGTCATCCAGGCCGGATTGCACCGGCTTCCAGTAATGCGCGCGCAGCGCACCGGCGAGGGCGGCACTGAACACGGTCTTGCCGATGCCGGTATCGGTTCCGGTCACGACATAACGGGTCATCACAGGATCTCCTCAAGGGTGGCGGCCAGCGCATCGACATCGGCCGGGGCGGCGTTGAGCGTTAGCGAAATGCGCAGGCGGCTGGTGCCGGCCGGCACGGTGGGCGGGCGAATGCCGCGCACATCGAACCCGGCGGCCTGCAGCCGTGCGGCCGTAGCCATGGTGCGCGCATCATCGCCCAGAATCAGCGGCATGACCTGGCTGCCGCTGACACTGGCGCCCAGCGGGCCCAGCCGGCGTGCGGCGTGGTCGATCAGCGCGGATAGTGCGGCGCGGCGCGCTGGCTCGTCGGCGCAGATGCGCAAGGCCTCGCGCACCGCGCTGGCCATCAGCGGGCTGGGCGCGGTGGAAAAGATGAACGGGCGGCCACGGTTCACCAGGAAATCGCGCACTACGCGCGGGCCGCACACCAGCGCCCCTTCGCAGCCCAGCGCCTTGCCGCAGGTGCGCAGCACGATGACGTCTTCACGCCCATCGAGATGCGCGGCCAGGCCACGCCCATCCGGGCCGAACACGCCGGTGGCGTGCGCCTCGTCGATCACCAGAATCGCGCCATGGCGCTGCGCCACAGCGGCAAGATCATCCAGCGGGGCGCGGTCACCATCCATCGAAT
>NZ_KE148365.1:12170-12521 GCF_000410615.1 Novosphingobium sp. B-7
GGCATCGGCGTCGTTGTGCGCGGCCATCGCCGTGCGCGCCCGGGTCAGCCGCAGGCCTTCGTGGACCGAGGCGTGGATCAGTTCGTCATAGATCACCAGGTCTTCGCGCTGGGGCAGGGTGGCAATCAACGCCACGTTGCCGGCATAGCCGGCGCTGAACCACAGTGTGCTTTCGCAGCCGAAGAAGGCGGCGGCTTCTGCCTCCAGCGCCTCATGCTCGGGATCGTTGCCGCGCAGCAGGCGCGATCCGCCCGAACCCACCGCCACGCCGCGCGCCAGCGCATCAGCCACGGCGGCGCGCAGGCGTGGGGCTTGCGCCAGGCCGAGATAATCGTTGCTGGCAAAATCCAC
>NZ_KE148366.1:0-18484 GCF_000410615.1 Novosphingobium sp. B-7
GGCCCTTGTCGATCAGGCTGCCCAGCACCGGGTCATTGAGCGCATCCCACCAACGCGCGGTGGGCGCCGTGGCGGTGGTGGTGGCAGCGTCGCCACGCAGGAACGCGCTGCGGGCGGCGGCGCCCGGCGCAGCATCGGGCGCGCCGGCATACTTGGGGCCAACCGTGGTGCACCCGGCAAGGGCGGCGGACGCGAGCAGGGCGATGGCCAGGGGGCGGAAAGCCATGGGGCGTGAAGAATGTTGCATCAGTGCATCGCCATGTTGTGGTGGCCCTTGGGCAGGGGCCGGAGAAGGAAAACGAGCGGCAGGACGACAGCAATGCCGACCATCAGCGCGATGAACTCATCGGTGTAGGCCATGACCAGCGCTTGCTTGAGCACCATGCCGTCGATCGATTGCAGCGCGGCAGAAAGGCCGTCGGGCCCGCCACCAAACGAGGCAGCCTGGCTCGATACCCAGTCCTGCACGCTGGGGCTGTTGGCCGGCAGGGTTTCGTGGATCGACCAGCGGTGGAATTCCTCGCGCCGTTCCTGCAAGGTGGCGAGCAGGGCCAGCGCGATCGAGCCACCGAGGTTGCGCGCCGCGTTGAACAGGCCCGATGCGTCACCGGCTTCGTCGGGCTTGACGCTGGCAATAGCTGCCTGGTTGAGGAACAGCATCGACAGGGCCTGGCCGAGCCCACGCATCAGCTGCGATACGACAAAGTCGGACCCATCGGAGTTGACCGTCAGCGTGGTATCGAGCCAGCACGACCCGGCCATGATCAGCATCCCGGTCAAGACCACGTAGCGCAGGTCAAACCGCTTCACGAGCAGAGGGAACAGCGGCATCATCATGGCTGCCGGAATGCCCGACAGGAACACGATCTGCCCTGATTGATAGGCATTGTAGCCAGCGATCGCGGCCAGGAACTGCGGGATGACATAGGCCGTGCCATAGAGCACCGAACCGATCAGCAGACCCAGCACGAACACCGCGGCAAAAGCGCGGTTGCGCAACAGTGCGAGCTTGATCACTGGCCGTTTGGCAAAGAGCTGCCCGATCGAGATGAGGATGAACCCAACGATGGTCACCCCGGTCAGTTGCCAGATCAGCGTGGATTGAAACCACTGTTCGCGGTTGCCTTCCTCCAGCACCACGGTCAATCCGCCCAGGCCCAGTGCCAGGCCAAGAATGCCCAGCCAATCGGCGTTGAGCAACTCATCAAGGCGCATCTTGGTGTTGGACAGGCCAACCGTGAGGAACACCATCAGGATGATGCAGATCGGAATGTTGATGAAGAAGGCATAGTGCCACGAGAAATTCTCGGTCAGCCAGCCGCCGGCCAGTGGGCCCATGACCGGCCCCAGGATCAGCGTGGAACCGAACAGCGCGGTGCCTACCGGTTGCTGGTGGCGCGGCAGGCGCGTGGCGATGATGGTCATCCCGGTGGGAATCATTGCCCCGCCGGTGAAACCCTGGCCGACGCGTCCCACGATCATCATGGTCAGCGTGGTGGACAGGCCGCACACGATGGAAAAGCCGGTGAACAGCACCGAGGCGATCAGCAGGAACCGCTTGAGCCCGAACACGCGTTCCAGCCAGGCGGTGAGCGGGATGATGATGATCTCGGCCACCAGATAGCTGGTGGCGATCCACGTGCCTTCGGTGGAAGACGCGCCGATTTCGCCCTGGATGGTGGGCAGGGCCGAATTGACGATCGAGATGTCGAGCGTGGCCATCAGCGCGCCGATGGCTCCGGCCACCACGGCCAGCCAGGCGGTCAGATCGGCATTGCCAGAGCTGGAACCAGCCGCTGGCTTTGCCGCGCCACCCCCGTTGCCGGCCTCGGCCGGAAGGGTTGCGGCGGCCATTACTTGGCTCCCTGGTCCTGCTCGGCGCGGATCGCCTTGATGGCGCCCTTGGCGGCGCGGGTATCAACCTTGACCGTCAGCGACAGGCCAGGGACCAGCACCTTGCGCGATTCCTCGCCCGCGTTGATGCGGATGCGCACCGGCACGCGCTGGACGATCTTGGTGAAGTTGCCGGTCGCGTTCTGCGGCGGGATCAGCGAGAAGTTCGCACCCGTGCCCGGCGTGATCGAATCCACCACGCCGTGGAAATCGACGTCAGGCAGCGCGTCGACATGCATCGTCACCGGCTGGCCGGGGCGCATCAGGCCGATCTGGGTTTCCTTGAAATTGGCTTCCACATAGATCGCCTGGGTCGGCACGATGGTCAGCAGGCGCTGGCCGGGCTGCACGAACTGGCCAAGGCGCACGGCCGAGGAGCCGACCTTGCCGGCGATCGGCGCGACGATGCGTGTGGTGCCGACATCGTTGCGGGCGGCCTGGCGGCTGGCCTCGGCAGAGGCGATCTGCGCGCTGGCCTGCTGTACCTGGGCCTTGGTCGTGGCGATCTTGCTGGCGGCGGCCTCGACCATCGCCTGCTTGGCGCGCACATCGGCTGCGGCCTTGTCGCGCGCGCTGGTCAGCTGGTCGAGCTGGGTGCGCGGTTCGGCGCCACTGGCGGCGAGCGGGGCATAGCGCGCGACTTCGCTGCTGTAGTACGCCAGGTCGCGCTGCGAGGCGGCGAGGGCGGCCTTGGCCTGGTTGAGGCTGGCCTGTGCTTCGGCGATGCCGGCAGAAGTCGCCTGCTCGGCGGCGCGGGCCACGCTGACCTGGGCATCGGCCTGATTCAGCTTGGCGCTGTAATCGGTTGGATCGATCTGCACCAGGAAAGCGCCGGCAGGAACCTGCTGGTTATCGGCGACGCCAATCTGCCGCACATACCCGGCCAGCTTGGAGCTGACGGTCACGCCATCGGCCTTCACATAGGCATCGTCGGTCGACTGGATGTACTGGCCGTTGTTGCGATAATCGATGAAGGCATAAATGCCATAGACCAGGCCCACCGCCGCCACGCCCAGTGCGATGCGGCCGATCAGCTTCTTGCGGCCGCTGGTCGCGGGCGCGGTCTCTTCGGCAGGTTCGGTGGAGGGGGTTGCGGCTGCGGTGTCGGGGGCGGGCATCGGGGGCTTCCTGTCAGATCAACAAAAATGGAACGAGACAGTTTAGTTCAATATTGGCACAATTGGCGAGCGGTGCCTTGGGCTGCAAGTGAAAGTTTTCGAAGCGAGCTTGCGAAAATTGCAACCTGAAACATCAACATGTTGGCGGTAAAAGGTTTTCTAAGGCAATCCGTGTGCTGCCAGCGCCCAGGCGTGGGTTTTCAGGCCGGCGGGAACCAAGGCTTGCAGGCGCTGCAATTCGCAGCTGCGCAATTGGTTCCCTGCGCCGACGCTGTCCAAAGTCCATGTCGGGGCAAGACGCATGGATGCGATCAGCGCTGGGAGCGTCTTATCGAAAGGATCAATCAATCTGGGCGGAATTGATCATTGGCAATCGTCGGCGCCCATGCCTAATTGCTGCCCTGCAACGAGGGGCGCTGATGCGCTGTGGCGTGTCTTGCCCCTCTTGCCAGCATTCATTTCAGCCACGACCAACCACAAGGAAGTCGAACCCATGTCGATCGTCGGAACCAAGCTCAAGCCGTTCCAGGCCACTGCCTATCTCCAGGGCAAGTTCGTCGATGTCAGCGATGCTGACGTCCTGGGCAAGTGGGCCGTGTTCTTCTTCTACCCGGCCGATTTCACCTTCGTGTGCCCGACCGAGCTGGAAGACCTCGCCGACAAGTATGAAGAGCTCAAGGGCTTGGGCGTGGAAGTCTATTCGGTGTCGACCGACACCCACTTCAGCCACAAGGCTTGGCATGACAGCTCGCCGGCCATCGGCAAGATCAACTACTACATGCTGGGTGACCAGAACCACACCATTTCCAACAACTTCGGCATCCTGCGCGAAGGCGTTGGCCTGGCCGACCGCGGCACCTTCGTGGTCGATCCCGATGGCGTGATCCAGCTGGTCGAAATCACCCCCGAAGGCGTGGGCCGCAATGCCACCGAACTGCTGCGCAAGATCAAGGCTGCCAAGTACTGGCGCGAAAATCCCGGCCAGGTTTGCCCGGCCAAGTGGGAAGAAGGCGCCGAAACGCTTGCTCCCTCGATCGATCTCGTCGGCAAGATCTGATTCTTGCTGCCTGAACCGGGGTGGGCCAGCGCGCCCGCCCCGAACCCGGGCACCCCGGCCCCTTGCGCGCGCCCACGCGGCGCCGGCGCCTTCATCGGCCGGGAAAGCCCCCAAATGTCTGCCCGCTCCGCCCATCCCAGGCGTGAGGCCGTCCATGGCCCCACGCGGCACGCACCCTCCTGCCTGAGAGAAACACGCCATGCCTATTCTTGACGCCCCCACTACTGCCCAGCTCAAGGGCCTGCTTGGCAACCTGCGCCGCCCGATCGAACTGGTCGCGAGCCTGGACGATAGTGCCAAGTCTGCTGACACCCGCAGCCTGGTCGAAGAAATCGCCGCGCTGAGCGACAAGGTTTCGGTGCGCCTCGACGGGCAGGATGCCCGCCGCCCGAGCTTTGCCATCCGCGCGGATGAAGGGCGGGCGCAGGCGGTGTTTGCCGGCCTGCCGCTGGGCCACGAATTTACCTCGCTGATCCTGGCGCTGCTGCATGTGGGTGGTCACCCGCCCAAGGAAGACGCGGAACTGCTCGATGCGGTGCGCAACCTTGATGGGCCGCTGCATTTCGAGACGTTCTTCTCGCTCTCGTGCCAGAACTGCCCCGACGTGGTGCAGGCGCTCAACATCATGGCCGCGCTCAACCCCGATATCACGCACGTGGCGATCGATGGCGCGCTGTTCCAGGACGAGGTGGAGCGCCGCAAGGTGATGGCCGTGCCGACCGTCTATCTCAATGGCGAGCAGTTCGGCCAGGGCCGCATGGATCTGGCGCAGATCGTGGCCAAGCTCGACACCGGATCGGTGGCCCGCGCGGCGGAAAAGATCGCCGCCAAGGACCCGTTCGACGTGCTGGTGGTCGGCGGTGGCCCGGCCGGCGCGGCAGCGGCGATCTATGCCGCGCGCAAGGGCATCCGCACCGGCGTGGTGGCCGAACGCTTCGGCGGCCAGGTGCTCGATACCATGGGCATCGAGAACTTCATTTCGGTGCCGCACACCGAAGGGCCCAAGCTGGTCGCCCAGCTGGAACAGCACGTGAAGGACTATGAAATCGACGTCATGAACGTGCAGGCGGCGGTCAAGCTCAAGCCGGCCAATGGCGATGGGCTGCACCACATCGAACTGGCCAGCGGCGCAAGCGTCAAGGCCAAGACCGTGATCCTGTCGACCGGGGCCCGCTGGCGCCAGATGGGCGTGCCCGGCGAAGAGGAATATCGCAACAAGGGCGTGGCTTATTGCCCGCACTGCGATGGGCCGCTGTTCAAGGGCAAGCGCACCGCCGTGATCGGCGGCGGCAATTCGGGCGTGGAAGCCGCGATCGACCTGGCTGGCCTTGTCCGCCATGTCACCCTGATCGAGTTCGACAGCCAGCTGCGCGCCGATGCCGTATTGCAGACCAAGCTGCGCAGCCTGCCCAACGTGACGATCATCACCTCGGCCATGACCACGCAAGTGCTGGGCGATGGCCACAAGGTGACGGCGCTGGTCTACAAGAACCGTGAGACCGGCGAGGAACACACCGTCGAACTGGAAGGTATCTTCGTGCAGATCGGCCTGGTGCCCAACACCGAATGGCTGGGCGGCAGCATCGCCATGACCAACCGTGGCGAGATCGAGGTGGACGCCCACAACGCCACCAGCCTCGACGGCGTGTTTGCTGCGGGTGACTGCACCACCGTGCCGTTCAAGCAGATCGTCATCGCCATGGGCGAGGGCGCCAAGGCCTCGCTGGCGGCGTTTGATTATCTGATCCGGCACTAAGGCCAGATAACATGCCCCCCCCCCGACCCCCTCCCGCCTGCGGGAGGGGGGGGGTAAAAGCCCCCTCCTCTTCAGAGGAAGGGGTTTGGGGGTGGTGGAAACCTGGCGCTAGGCAGCGCACCACCCCCCGACCCCCTCCTCTGAAGAGGAGGGGGAGAATGTGGCCAAGCCCACCCCGCTTTCGACAACCTTTTCCCCCATTCCCCTTGCCGCCACGGCCCTGCGCGCTAAGAGCGAGGCGTGAGCGCAACCATCGTCATCGGCGCCGACGACCGGTCGGGCGCCTCCGTCCGCATCGATGTTGAGGAACTGCTGGCCACGCGCCTTCTGGTGCAGGGCAACAGCGGCTCGGGCAAGTCGCACCTGCTGCGCCGGATCTTGGAGCAGAGCGCCAGCGTTGTGCAGCAGGTGGTGATCGACCCGGAAGGCGATTTCGTCAGCCTGGCCGAACCGTTTGGCCATGTCGTGGTCGATGGATCGGCCTATGACGGCACCGAGATCGTCAAGCTGGCCGCACGCATCCGCCAGCATCGCGCCTCGGTCATCCTGGCGCTCGACGGGCTGGAGCTGGAAGCGCAGATGCGCTGCGCCGCCGTGTTCATGAACACCCTGTTCGATGCCCCGCGCGACCAGTGGTATCCCGCGCTGGTGGTGGTGGACGAGGCGCAGATGTTTGCGCCGGCCGCCGCCGGCGACGTGGCCGATGATGTGCGCCGCCTGTCGCTGGCGGCGATGACCAACCTGATGTGCCGTGGCCGCAAGCGCGGGCTGGCAGGGATCATCGCCACGCAGCGCCTGGCCAAGCTGGCCAAGAACGTCGCGGCCGAAGCTTCCAACTTCCTGATGGGGCGCACCTTCCTGGACATCGACATGGCCCGCGCCGCCGATCTCCTGGGCATGGAGCGGCGCCAGGCGGAACAGATCCGCGACTTGGAGCGCGGCCATTTCCTGGCGCTGGGCCCGGCGATCTGCCGCCGCCCGGTGGGGGTGAAGATCGCCGACGTGGAAACGCGCGCGCGCAACGTGGTGCATGGCCTGATGCCGATGCCCAATGCTGCCGGCGAGGAGATGGAGGCGCTGCTGATGGCAGAGCCGCTGATGTTCGATCCGCTGCCCACGCCGCCAGAGCCGGAAGAGACCGCACCCGAAAGCGGCGAGCTGCTGGAGCAGATCGAAAGCAGCGTGCCCGCCGCCGAGCAGGTGGAACCACCGGTCGAGCCCAGCCTGTTTGCCGCCGAGGAAACCGCTGCCGATATTGCCGCGATCCTGGCGGAAATGGCGGCCGAGCCGGATTGCACGTTCCAGCCTGCGGCGCAGCTCTATCAGGATTTCACCGTGCGCTGCCGGATGCAGCGGCTGGGCCAGGTGGGCATCGACCTGGCCGCGTTCCGCCGCCGCTTTGCCATGGCGGTGGCCGGCATCCCGGACGATCGCGAGCCGCGCTGGCAGGCCGCACTCAAGCTGGCCGAAGGCGTGGCCGACGATCTGGTGGCGCCGTTCCTGGTGCTGGCCGTGGCGGCCGTCGAAGGGCTGCCGTGCCCCGATGACGAGCGCATGGCCGAGATCTATGGCACGCGCAGCCCGGGGCGCATCCGCCGCCTGCTCGATCACCTCGAAAAGAGCGGGCTGATCGTGGTGCGCACCGATTACGGCGGGCGCCGGTCCATCGGTATTCCCGGTCTGGGCATGACGACGGCACCGGTCGAAGCCTGACCTTTGGTGGGCTTCGGCGCTGTTGCGCCGCAAAACATTTGCGCAAAAACGGTTCGTATGCCTAATGGACCTGATGCGGTAACATTCTGTGCCGCAGTGTGTCTTGAAAGGTTGCGCTTTGGCGTCCGAAGTTCTTACCCGTCAATCAGTTACGCCCGAACTGGCGCTGGATGGGCTGGATTCGGTCCTGGGCCTGCACATCGGCACAACGAATACGCTGTTCGTCTCGCGGCTGGAACGCCAGCTTGAACCGCTCAGCGTCACGCCCAAGCAGGTGGCAATCCTGTGGCTGGTCAACGCCAATCCCGGCGTGAAGCAGACCGACCTTTCGCGCTTTTTCAAGATCGAGCGCCCGACCGTGCACCAGTTCGTGCGGCAGTTGATGCGCAACGGCTATCTCGTCAACGAGCCGTCGAAGCTCGATCGCCGCGCTGGTGGGCTGTGGGTCACCGAAAGCGGCTTGATCACCCTGGCCGAGGCGCGGCGCGTGATCGTGGCGCATGAAGACGAATTGACCGCATGCCTGACCGTGCGCGAGCGGTCCGAACTGTTCCGCATCCTGATGAAAGTCTATCTTTCCGCCCCTTCCAAGGAAGGGTGACGGCCGGGTTGCCGGCGGCTTGTGCACCACGGCCCGTTCAGCACCTTGTCAGCCAGCGTGTGACATGGTCTGAAATCACGCGGGCCGGAATGTGGCCTGCCCGGGAGACCGTGATGAAGCTTGCTCGTTTTTCTGTTGTGGCGCTGGGCGCCTTGGGGCTGGCAATCGGGGTTGCCGGAACGGTGGCACCGGCTGCGGCGGCCGAAGGCGGTGATCCCGCGCATGGCCGCACCGTGGCGGCGCGCTGCCTGGCGTGCCACGATCTCAACACCGGGGCGACGCGGCTTGGCCCCTCGCTCAAGGGCGTGATCGGGCGCAAGGCTGGCTCGCTCCCGGGCTATGCCTATTCCGATGCGATGAAGAGCAGCGGCGTGACGTGGACGCCCGATACGCTCGACACCTATCTCAAGAGCCCGACCACCTATGTGAAGGGCACCAAGATGGCCTTTGCCGGTCTGCCCGATGCCAAGGACCGCGCCGACGTGATCGCCTATCTGCAACAGGCGACCAAGTAACACCGGTCTATTCGGCAATCACCAGTTGCACGCCGGCGTCGCGGATCGCGGCGGCGGCGGCAGCGGGGATGCCGGCGTCGGTGATGAGGGTGTCGACCTCGTCCAGCCCGCACACGATCGTGCCCGAACGGGTGGTGAACTTGCTGCTGTCGACCAGCAGGATCACCTGTTCGGCGCGGTCGATCAGGCGGCGCTCTGCCGCCACCAGCACGACATCGGCCTGCATCACCCCGGCTGCGCCCACCGACGCTGCGCCCATGAACAGCTTGGGCGCATGAAAGCGTGGCATGGATTCCTCGCCCGCCGCGGCCAGGATGATGTTCTGTTCGCGAAACACCGCGCCCGATGGCACCAGAATGCGCGTGCCGGGCTGCGGCAGCAGCGCGTTGACGATATAGAGCGAGTTAGTCAGCACCTGGAGATCGAGCCCGGCCAGATGCGGGCACATCTGCAAGGTGGTGGTGCCGCCATCGAGCATGATGCCTTCGCCGGGCTGGCATAGCGCCGCGGCCGCCCGGCCGATCGCCTGCTTGGCGGCAAGGTTTTCGGTGATCGCCTGTTCGAACGGCGTGCCCGACAGGTGAAAGCCGACCGGGCGGGCAGGCGCTTCGGCGCCATCGGCCAGCCTTGCGCCGCCATGCACGCGCACGATGCGCCCCTCGCTTTCCAGGCGCGACAGGTCACGCCGGATCGTGGCGGGAGAGGCATCGAGCATCGCCTCGAGATCGCGATAGCTCACGAAACCCGTGGGGCCGATCGCTTCGACGATCAACCGTTCGCGTTCCGCTGCATGCATGGCCTTGGCTCGTCCCTTTTCATTCCGGCAAGCGCTGGCTTATGCCCGGCTGCGCGCTCAAAAGCCATCATCTTCGCGCATGGCTGGCTTCAGGCAGCGGCCTGCAGCATGTTGCCCGCGCCGATCACCACGGTGGCGCCCACCAGCAACGCAATCCCGCTCCACACGACGGTGCGAGTGCGCGCACTGGTGCCCTGCCATTCCTTGAGGGCAAAGCCCCACAGCGTGGAAAACAGGATGATCGACGCCATGTGCAGCGTCCATGATGAAAAGCCGTACTTGCCCATCTGGCTTTCGCCCATGGTGTAGAAGAAGAACTGGCCATACCACAGCGTGCCGCCCAGCGCGGCGAGGGCATAGTTGCGCAACAGCGGTGCGCGCCCGGTGCCGTCATTGGCCGCGCCCAGGAACTGCCCGGCGCTGCGGTTGCGCGCGATCAGGATCAGGCACCACATCAGGTTGGTGGTCAGCCCGCCAGCGAGCACGACACACAGCACTGGCAGCCCCTGGCTGAGCGGATCGGTGCCAGCGGCCAGGGTCAGATCGCGGATCGGCTGTCCGGCGTCCAAGCCCCAGGCAAAGCAGCCGGACATGACGCCGGAAAAGATCGCGATCAGGATGCCCTTCCTGAGGTTGAACTCTGCCACGCCCACGCTGGCCGTGCCGCCCAGGTCACGCTGCTTGGCGCTGCCCGCGCGGGCGACGACGATGATGCCGACAAGCGTGATGGCAATGCCCAGCAGCGTCAGCTTGCCGCTGGTGGTGGCCGCGATATCGCCCAGCGTGCCATGGAAGATCGGCGGGCCCATCGTGCCGATCACGGTGGTGAGGCCCAGCGCCACCGCCATGCCCAGCGACAGGCCAAGATAGCGCATGGTCAGGCCGAAGGTCAGCCCGCCAAAGCCCCACATCGCGCCCCAGAACCAGCACCACAGCAAGGTCTGGCGCGGCGCGGCGGCTAGCACGCCAAGTAGGTCGTTCGTGCGCAGCGAGGCAAACAGCCAAGGGGCGATGGCCCACGAGAACAGCCCGCCCGCCAGCCAGAACACCTCCCACGACCAGCGGCTGATCCGCTTGTACGGCACATAGAAACTGGCCGAGGAAAAGCCCCCCAGCCAGTGAAACAGCACGCCCAGTGCCGGATTTCCGCCCATCGTCGTTGCTTCCTCTCGTGTTTTTTATCGTGGTGTCAGGCCGGTTGAGAAATGGCGGCGTGCCAGGCGGCGCGATAGGCGGCGATATCGCCTTCCAGCGGCGCGACCGGGACCAGTTCACCTTGTGGCTTGAGCGTGGGATCGATCAGGCGCAGCGCGCCGAACGACACGTCGTTGTGGGCATTGGCGGTATAGACCGCCAGGTCTGGGCGCAGTGCCGCCAGCGCGCGGACGAATACCTCTGCCTCGGCAAAGCGGCCTTCGACCAGAAGGTGGCCCCTGGCGCCGATCAGGCCGAGCGAGATATCGGCAACCAGTGCAGCATAGAGGCACGCGGCAGCGCGGCGGCCGTACCAGTCGCGCGGCTGGCCGATCCAGCCAAACGTGCCATGGGGCAGCGGGCCAAAGCCACGGCACAGCGTGGGCAGGATCATCGTGCCGTCGCGCAGGATATCGGGCACGGCGGCGAGCAGCGCGGGCTGATCGGGTTTGATATCGACCCGGCGCGTGTCGATCTCGATCAGGCTTTCGATCTCGCGCCCCCCCATGAACCGGGCAGAGGGCACGGGTTGGCCAAACACGTCGACATTGACCAGGCAATCGCGCGCTTCGGGCAGGGCGGCAAGATCAAATGCCCCGCGCGCCAGGCGCATGGCGATGAACCAGGTGCCGGTGGACAGGATCGTGGCATCCTGTCCGGCCAACTGGTCAAAGCCGCGCGCGGCCATCAGCGCGGCATTGGAATCGTGCAGCCCGGCAAGCACCCGCGTGGTGGCAGGCAGCCCGGTCGCGCGTGCCAGGCGCGGAGAGAGCAAGCCGACTTGCGCCGATGCGGGCACCACCGGGGCAAACTGATCGGCCCAGCCGCGGCGCACCGCCATGGGGGCAAAGCTGGCCTGCGCCGGGTTCCACACATCGGAGTGGCAGCCCAGGCTCGACACTTCGCTGGTGGCCGTGCCGGTCAGGAACCATGCCCAATATTGCGCCCATGGCATCAGCGTGGCGCGGGTGGGACCATCGACGGCAAAGGCGGCGGGATAGAGCTGTTCCAGCCAGAACAACTGGCTGCCCAGGTTGAGGCCATCGGGCAGAGCGGGAGAGCCGGTGATGGCAAAGGCATCGCGCTGCGCCCGATAGGCGGCCATCACATCGGCGGGGATCGGCTGTTCATAGTCGAGCGGGGGAAACGCCAGCGCGCCCTGTGTCACGCCAACCACGCCGGCGCCGTGTCCCACCGGAACGATCGTGTCGATCGGCGCATCGAGCGGGAATGCGGCAAATTCGCGCAAGGCGCCGATCAGCCAGTCGCCGATGCCTTGCGCATCGAGCCGGCGCAGCCCGTCGATCTCGATCGGGGCGTTGGGTCGCACCTTGCGGTCGAGCAGCGTGCCATCGGGGCGCCACAGGCTGACCTTGCTGAGCGTCTTGCCCAGATCGATGACGATGATGCTGCCCCGTGCCAAGCCACTCGCTCTCCGTTTGGTGGCGCCCGATAGGAGAATCTCCGTCGCTGACGCCTTGTGTGGAAATGATCAATATCAATCATTCTTGATCAATTCCACCAAAAATGTTAGCAGCCCTGCGACGCGATGCAATCATCCTGGTTGTGCCGCCCCACGTTCACCGGCCAATCGGGCAGCGACTCGATGGCCCAATCCACGCAGGATGCCATGACCGTCGAAACGCTTGTTGCCGCAGACGCCGCCATTCCTTTTGCCGTGCCGACCAGCCGCTGGGACGATGCCCATGCCGCCACGCTGTCGCCGGCAGAGCTGCTGCTCTATCGTTCCAACCTGCTGGGTTCAGACCTGACGGTGACCAATTTTGGCGGGGGCAATACCTCGGCCAAGCTCACGCAAACCGATCCGTTGAGTGGCGCTGCGGTCGAGGTGCTGTGGGTCAAGGGTTCGGGTGGTGACATCGGCTCGATGAAGCTCGATGGCTTTGCCACGCTCTATCAGGAAAAGCTGCTGGGCCTGGAAGCGCACTATGCCGGGCCTGACGATGACGACAAGATGGTCGGCTATCTGCCGCATTGCACGTTCAACCTGAACGGGCGCGCGGCCAGCATCGATACGCCGCTGCACTCGCTGCTGCCGTTCGCCCATGTCGACCACGTCCATCCCGACGCGATCATCGCGCTGGCGGCCTCTTCGGGCGGTGAAGCGGCGACGCAGGAAATCTGGGGCGGCAAGATCGGCTGGCTACCGTGGAAGCGCCCCGGCTATACCCTGGGCGTGATGCTGCGCGATTATGTGCGGGCCAATCCGCAGGTTGAAGGCGTGATGCTGGCCGGGCACGGCATCATCTGCTGGGCCGACAGCGCCAAGGCCTGTTACGAGCACACCGTGCAGCTGATTGCCGATGCCGCGAACTATCTCAACGCCAAGCTGGCGGCCAAGCCGGCGTTTGGCGGGCAGAAGGTGGCACCGAACCCCGATCGCGCGGCCATCGCGGCCGACCTCATGCCGCGCCTGCGCGGTTTCATGACCGGTGCGCGCCGCAAGCTGGGTCACTGGTCCGACGATGCCGAGGCGCTGGAATTTGCCGGGTCGGTTGAGTTCGAACGCCTTGCTGCGCTCGGCACCTCGTGCCCCGATCACTTCCTGCGCACCAAGATCGCGCCGCTGACGCTCGACCCGGCGCGTCTTCAGGATGACGCCTATCTGGCCGAAAAGATTGCTGATTACCGGGCGATGTATGCGGCCTATTACGAACGCTGCAAGCGCGCCAACAGCCCGGCGATGCGCGACTCCAATCCGGTTGTCGTGCTCGTGCCCGGCGTGGGCCGCATCACGTTCGCGACCGACAAGACGACTGCGCGCCTGGCCGGTGAATTCTATGGCAATGCCATCAACGTGATGCGCGGGGCCGAGGCGATTGGCGAATATATCGCGCTCGACGAGCAGGAAGCCTTCGACATCGAATACTGGCTGCTTGAAGAAGCCAAGCTGCAGCGCATGCCGGCGCCCAAGCCGATGGTCGGCAAGATCGCGCTGGTTACCGGCGGTGCCGGTGGCATTGGTGCGGCCACCGCCGCCCGCTTCCTGCGCGAAGGCGCCTGCGTTGTCCTGGCTGACCGGGATGCCACCGCCGCCGAGGACGTGCGCGCCGGCTTTGCCAAGCAGTATGGCAAAGACGTGGTTCGTGCCGTGGCTTGCGACGTGACCGATGAAGCGCAGGTGCAGGCGGCCTTCGCCTATGCCGCGCGCGAGTTTGGCGGGCTCGATATTCTCGTGGCCAATGCCGGCATCGCTTCGTCCGCGCCGATCGAGCAGACCACGCTGGAGTTGTGGGATCGCAACTTTGACGTGCTTGCCCAGGGCTATTTCCTTACCGCCAAGCACGCCTGGGGCTTGCTCAAGCGGATGAAGGATCAGGGCGGCACTTCGGTCGTGTTCATCGGGTCGAAGAACGCGGTGGCCGCCGCCGCCGGGGCTTCTGCCTATGCCAGCGCCAAGGCGGCGGCCAACCACCTGGCCCGCTGCCTGGCCCTGGAAGGCGCGCCCGAAGGCATTCGCGTCAACGTCGTGAACCCCGATGCGGTGATCAAGGGCAGCAAGATCTGGGACGGCGACTGGCGCAAGGAACGCGCGGCCTCGAACAAGATCGACGCTGGCGAGGAACTGGAAGCGCACTATCGCAACCGCTCGATGCTCAAGCGCGACGTGCTGCCCGAAGACATCGCCGAGGCGGCCTATTGGCTGGGTTCCGAAGCATCGGCCAAGTCGACCGGCAACATGATCAATGTGGACGCCGGCAACGTTCAGGCTTTCACGCGCTGAGCATTCGGGAGAGAACAAGACAATGACACAGTTGCCCCTGTCGGCCGATCTCATCGCCGAAGCCAATGCTCGCCATGCCGATGCGCTGGACGAAGACTATGATGCGCTGGGCCGCAAGCTGGCCCGCACCGGCATCGATATCGAGGCCGTGCTGGGCCGCGTCGCCAGCTTTTCCGTGGCGGTGCCCAGCTGGGGAGCGGGCCGGGGCGGCACGCGCTTTGCCAAGTTTCCCATTTCCGGGGAGCCGACCAATATCCACGAAAAGCTGGAAGATTGCGCCGTCATCAACCAGCTTTCGCGGGTGACGCCGCGCGTTTCGCCGCACTTTCCGTGGGACAAGGTCAGCGACTTTGCTGCGCTGCGCGAAGAAGCCGCCGCGCTGGGCCTGGGCTGGGACGCGGTGAATTCCAACACGTTCCAGGATCAGCCGGGCCAGGCGCACACCTATGCCAATGGCTCGCTCTCGGCCCAGGATGCCGCCACGCGCCAGCAAGCGGTGGAACACAACATCGAATGCATCGAGATCGGCAAGCAGCTCGGCTCAACCGATCTTACGGTGTGGGTGGGCGATGGCACGAACTTCCCCGGCCAGCAGGACTTTGCCCGCAGCCTGGATCGCTATCTCGATGCCGCTTCGCAAGTCTATGCCGCGCTGCCCGATGATTGGCGCATGCTGTTGGAACACAAGATGTTCGAGCCGGCATTCTATTCCACGGTGATTTCCGATTGGGGCAGCTCGATCTTGGCGGCGCAGGAACTGGGGCCCAAGGCCAAGTGCCTGGTCGACCTGGGCCACCATGCGCCCAACGTGAACATCGAGCAGATCGTGGCGCGGCTGCACCGCTTCGGCAAGCTGGGTGGCTTTCACTTCAACGACAGCAAGTATGGCGACGATGATCTCGATTCCGGATCGATCAACCCGCACCAGCTGTTCCTGGTGTTCAACGAACTGGTCGAGGCCGAGCTGAACCCGCGCGACGGTTTCAACCCGAGCTACATGATCGACCAGTCGCACAACGTGACCGACCCGATCGAATCCATGCTGTCTTCGGCCGAAGCGATCACCGGCTGCTTTGCCAAGGCACTGCTGGTGGACCGTGACGCGCTGCATGCCGCGCAAGAGAGCAACGACACGATGATGGCATTCCAGGCGCTGCGCCGCGCCTATTCGATCGATGTGACGCCTATCCTGGCCAAGGCGCGTGTGGCCGCTGGCGGGGCGATCGACGTGTTGGAAGCCTATCGCCTGAGCCAGTATCGCGCGCGCAAGGCGCAGGAGCGCAAGGCGGTGGGGCTGGGCGCCGGCATCGTCTGACGCAGCGCCGTGCATGATGGCGGGGCACAACCGGGGCAGGGGGCGAAGCGCGCCAACCCCTTGCCCTGAAGAGCCAAATGGCCAAAACCGAAAACTGATTTCCCAGGAGAGAATTGCATGATCGAGCCGGCGCTTTGCCGCATCCGCACCGCCCTGCTGCTGGCCAGCGCACTTGCCGGCGTGGGTGCTGGCATTGGCAGCGGCAGCGTGGCCATGGCGGCACCCGATCCGGCGCCGCCAGTGCCGGGCGTGGCGGCGGTGCATGCCGGCACGGCCGTGCCGCTCGATCTGCAGTTCCGCGATCCGCCTGCCTCGGCCCGGCCGCGCGTGTGGTGGCACTGGATGAATGGCAATGTCACCAAGGATGGCATCGCCAAGGACATCGACTGGATGAGCCGCATGGGCATTGGCGGCCTCCAAGCGTTCGATGCCGGGTTGATGACGCCGCAGGTGGTCGATCACCGCCTGGTGTTCATGTCGCCGGAATGGAAGGACGCGTTCCGCTTTGCCGCCTATACTGCCGACGCGCGCGGGCTTGAACTGGCCATTGCCTCGTCGCCCGGCTGGTCGGAAACCGGCGGCCCGTGGGTGCAGCCGGCCGATGCGCTCAAGAAAGTGGTGTGGAGCGAAACCGTGGTGCCCGGTGGCGCCGCGCTGACCGCGCCGCTGCCAGCGCCGCCGCACGTGACCGGCACGTTCCAGGATATGGAGCTGAATGACCCGCTGGCGGCGCTGACCAAGGAAGGCCCGGAACAGGCGCACGAATTCTATGCCGACGTGGCCGTGCTGGCGGTGCCGGTGGATGCTGGCCAGGTTGATTTGCCCGTGCCGGCCATCACTGGCCCGGATGGCAAGTCGCTCGATGCCGCAGCACTGACCGGCGACAGCTTTGCCAAGCGGCAGATGGTCGCCCATGGCAGTGCCGAGCAGCCGTCGATCTTGCTGGCGCGGTTTGCCCGGCCGCAGACCGTGCGGGGTGTCAGCCTGTTCATGGCCGGGGCCAAGGCGATGTTTGCTGGTGCCGTGGTGGCGCCGCGCCTGGAAGCGAGCAGCGACGGCACGACCTGGACCAAGGTGGCCGATATTCCGGTGTCGAATGCGCCAACCTCGGTGAGCTTTGCCCCGGTTACCGCCAGCCAGTTCCGCGTGGTCCTGGCGCCGCTGCCGTTCAAGGGCTCGAACCTGGGCGATCCGGCGCCGGGTGCCGCCACCGACGTGGGCTTCATGAAGATGATGTCCGCTGGCGCCACCGCGCCGTTCGATCTGCGCCACTTCCGCCTCTATGCCCAGCCGCGGGTTGACCGGTTCGAGGCCAAGGCCGGCTTTGCCGTGGAGCAGGACTATTACGCGCTGGGCACGCCCGATGCTGCCGCCACTGGGACCGATGCGGCCAAGGTGGTGAACCTGACCGGCAAGCTGCGCCCCGATGGCACGCTCGATTGGACACCGCCGGCCGGCAGCGCCTGGCGCATTCTGCGCTTTGGCACCAGCCTGCTGGGCACGACCAACCACCCGGCCGCGCCCGAGGCCACCGGGCTGGAAGTGGACAAGTTCGATGGCGCGGCGGTGCGGCGCTATCTGACGCATTACCTGGGCATGTACCGTGATGCCGCCGGGGCAGACCTGATCGGGCGGCGCGGGGTCACCGCCCTGCTGACAGACTCCATCGAGGTGGGCGCGGCCAACTGGACGCCCAAGATGATCGACCAGTTCAAGCGCCTGCGCGGCTATGACCCAACGCCCTGGCTGCCGACGCTGGCCGGCGTACTGATCGGCAGCCGTGCCGACGCTGATCGCTTTCTCTATGACTGGCGCCGCACCCTGGCGGATTTGCTCGCCTCGGAACACTATGGCATGGTGGCCCAGGTGGCACACGAAAACGGCCTCAAGGTCTATGGCGAGGCGCTGGAGGACAACCGCCCGATGCTGGGCGATGACATGGCGATGCGTGCGCGCGCCGATGTGCCGATGGCCGCGCTGTGGACCTTTTCGCGCCAGGCTGGCCCCAACCCCAGCTATCTGGCTGACATGAAGGGCGCAGCCTCGGTTGCGCATGTCTATGGCCAGAACCTGGTCGCGGCCGAATCCATGACCTCGGCACTGGCGCCCTGGGCCTATACGCCCAAGGACCTGCGCCGGATTATCGACCTGGAATTCGTCAGCGGGATCAACCGCCCGGTGGTGCATACCTCGGTGCATCAGCCCACCGATGACAAGGTGCCCGGGCTTTCGCTGATGATCTTTGGCCAGTTCTTCAACCGCCACGAAAGCTGGGCGGAAATGGCCCGGCCCTGGGCGGATTACATGGCGCGCAATTCGCTGCTGTTGCAGCAGGGGCGCAACGTGGCCGATGTCGCCTATTTCTATGGCGAGGAAGCGCCGCTGACCGGCCTCTATGGCAAGACGCCGGTGGCCGATGCGCCCAAGGCCAATGCCTATGACTTCGTCAATGCCGATGCGCTGGGCGGGGTGCTGCTCAACCAGGGCAACGAACTCGTCAGCCAGGGCGGGGCACGTTATCGCGCGGTCTATCTCGGCGGATCATCGCGGATGATGACGCTCAAGACCCTACGCCGCCTGGCCGAACTGGTCGATGGCGGGGCCAGCGTGATCGGCCTGGCGCCGCAGGGATCGCCGGCGCTCGATGATGCGCAACCTGCCAACGCGGCGCAGTGGCAGCAGCTGGTGGCGCGGCTGTGGCCCGGCAGCGGCGATGCCATGGTGGGCAAGGGCCGGGTGATCGCGCTGGCTGACGTGGACGCGGGGCTGGCGCGGCTGGGC
>NZ_KE148366.1:18801-19697 GCF_000410615.1 Novosphingobium sp. B-7
CGCGCCAGCCATGATGTGCCGCTCGGGCCCCTGGCCGGCAAGCCCGGCACCGGCTGGACCGTGGCGTTCCAGGCGGGACGCGGCGCGCCGGCCACCCTGGCCATGCCCACGCTGGCGCGGCTGGACCAGAATGCCGACGCTGGGGTGCGCTATTTCTCGGGCATGGCCACCTATGCCCGCACGTTCCGCCTGCCCAAGGGCTGGAAGAAGGGCCAGGCACTGTGGCTCGATCTGGGCGAGGTGCACGACATTGCCGAGGTCACGGTCAACGGCCAGGTGCTGGGTACGCAATGGCATGCGCCCTATCGCTTTGACGTGGGCAGCGCGGTGCACAACGGCAACAACACGATCGCCGTGCGTGTCGCCAACAGCTGGGTCAACCGCCTGATCGGCGATGCCCAGCCCGGCGCAACGAAGGTAACCTGGACGGCGATCCCGACCTACAATGCCGATGCGCCGCTGCACCCATCGGGCCTGGTGGGGCCGGTGGTGCTGGGCACTACCCACTGACGCGGGGGCACTGAACCCCGTTTCAGGCCTCGGGCAGGGGCGGGGCGATCGAGTCCCGCTCCACCAGGTGATAGGGCAGCAGGCGCAGCGCGGGCGCCGCATCACCCTCGCGGTCCATCAGCAGGCTGGCGGCGGCATAGCTCATTTCCTGGATCGGCTGGTAAACCGTGGTGAGGTAGGGCCAGACCGACCGCGCCACCCAGCTATCGTCAAACCCGCAGATCGACACATCGCGCGGCACGGCAAGGCCGGCCCGCGAACAGGCAACCAGCGCGCCGGCCGCCGAATCGTCGTTGGTGGCAAAGATGGCGGTGGGGCGCGGGGTGTGTGCCAGCAGATCGGCCCCTGCGCTGATGCCGCCTTCAAACGAAAACCCGCCGTTGGCT
>NZ_KE148366.1:19707-23385 GCF_000410615.1 Novosphingobium sp. B-7
TTGGCTTCCACCACCGGGCCGGTGTGGCCGAGGTCGGCCAGGGCGGCAAGAAAGCCAAGGCGGCGGCGCGCGGCGGCGCCATGGTTGGGCGGCCCGGTCAGCACGCCAAAGCGGCGATGCCCGGCTTGCCACAGCATCTGCGCCACGGCCGCCCCGGCGGCCGTATCGTCCATGCCGATGCCCGGCGCCTCCAGGCTGGGCTTTTCCGGTGCGACGCGCACATGGCGCACGCCCTGTTCGCGCAGGAAATCGAGCACCACTGGCAGATCGGCCAGCGGCGGGGGCAGCACAAAGCCATCGCAGCGTCCGTTGCGCAGCAATGCGGCAAGATCGGCCACGATCTCGGCATCGGGACGGGCCGAATCGATACGGTCGATGCGCAGGTGATACTGGTTGTCGACACAGGCCTGATAGGCGCCGGCCTGGATCTTCATCGTGTAGTTCGGGCTGGGATTGTCGAACAGCACGCTGATGATGAACGAGCGCGCGCCGGCGAGCGAGCGCGCCGCCAGATCGGGGACATAGTCCAGATCGGCAATCGCCTTTTCCACTTTGATGCGCAGCGTATCAGATACATGCGGCTCGCGGTTGATCACACGCGACACGCTCTTGAGCGACACCCCGGCATGCCGCGCCACATCATTCATGGTGATGTTACCCGTCGCGCGGCCGGCTGTTGTGGGTGCAGTATCGCTGTCGGCGGCGGCGCCACTGGCGGTTGCAGAGGTGGCCGAGGGGCGGTGGCTTTGCGCGGGATCGGGCATGGGCCAAGCTATGAACGCAATTGTCCGGCAAGCCAACCTGAACAGGTAATTGACAACGCTGACAAGCGGCGGCACGATAACGCGGAACAAGCAGGTGGCGCTGTGGCCATCAACGGGAAGGGTGCATGACGATGGGCAGGAGATTTCTTTCGGCCGTGGCGCTGGCTGCGGTCGGAGCAGGGCTGGCGCAGGGTTCGGCCCATGCGCAGGCGCCAAGCAGCGCGCCGGTCGACATGACCGCGGCGCAGGCACGGGCCGATCAGACGGTCAAGGCGATGCAGCCGGACGAGCGCACCACGTTGACCCATGGCATCATGGCCATCCAGTTGTTTCCCGGTGCCCCGCCGATCCCGGCTGACGCGGTGCCAGGCGCCGGTTACATCGCCGGGTTGCCACGCCTGGGTGTGCCGGCGCTCAAGGAAACCGACGCAAGCCTGGGTGTGGCCTGGGTTTCGGGCGCGCGCAAGCGGGGCGCGACAGCGCTGCCATCGGGCATTGCCCAGGCGGCGAGTTGGGATCCGGCAGTGATGCAGGCGGGCGGCGCGATGATTGGCGCCGAGGCGCGCGCCAGCGGCTTCAACGTGCTGCTGGCGGGCGGCGTCAATCTGACGCGCGATCCCCGCAACGGGCGCACGTTCGAATACCTGTCGGAAGACCCGCTGCTGTCGGGCATGCTGGTGGGCGCGGCGATCCGGGGCATCCAGTCCAACAATATCATTTCCACGATCAAGCACTTCGCGCTCAATGGCCAGGAAACCGGGCGCCAGTTCGTGGACATCCAGATCGGCAACGCCGCGGCGCGTGAAAGCGATCTGCTGGCTTTCCAGATCGGCATCGAACAGGGCCAGCCCGGCTCGGTCATGTGCGCCTATAACCGCGTCAACGGTAATCGCGCGTGCGACAACAGCTGGCTGCTCAACACCGTGCTCAAGCGCGATTGGGGCTACAAGGGCTTCGTCATGTCTGACTGGGGCGCGGTACCAGGGCTCGATGCGGCGATGGCCGGGCTTGATCAGCAATCGGGCGAACAGCTCGACAAGGCGGTTTATTTCGGCAGCAAGCTGGCGGAAAAGGCGGCAAGCGACAAGGCCTGGGCCGCGCGCCTGGCCGACATGAACCGCCGCGTGTTGACCGCGATCTATGCCACCGGCGTCGACAAGAACCCGGTAACGCCGGGCGGCGAGTGGGATGCCGCGGCGCATGCGGCCGTGGCCGAACAGACGGCGATTGCCGGCATGGTCTTGCTGCGCAACCAGAACAATGCCCTGCCGCTGCTGCGCGATGCCAAGAGCGTGGCGGTGATCGGCGGCTATGCCGATGGCGGTGTGCTGTCGGGCGGCGGGTCGAGCCAGGTGCAGGGCGATGGCGGGCCGGTGGTGTCCCGCCCGGTGCTGGCTGGCGGCATGTTTGCCGGCATCATGCAGCAGCAGTTCCACCGTTCCAGCCCGCTCGATGCGATCAAGGCGCGGGTGCCGCAGGCGGCCATCCATTTCCGCGACGGGCGCTATATCGCCGATGCGGTAGAGGCGGCGCGCCGGTCTGACGTGGCGATCGTGTTTGCCACCGAATGGCGCACCGAAGGGCTCGATCAGCCCGATCTGTCCTTGCCCGATGGCCAGGATGCGCTGATCGCGGCGGTGGCAGCGGCCAATCCGCGCACGATCGTGGTGCTGGAAACCGGTGGCCCGGTGGCGATGCCGTGGCTGGACAAGACCGCGGCCGTGCTCGAAGCGTGGTATCCCGGCGCGCGCGGCGGTGAGGCGATCGCCAAGGTGCTGTTTGGAGAGGCCAACCCTGGGGGGCGCCTGCCGGTCACGTTCCCGGCCAGCGTGGCGCAACTGCCCCGGCCCAAGCTCGATGGCAGTGATACGCTCGATCCCGATTTCATGGGCAACCCGCCCACGCCAACCACCACGCTCAAGGCCGACTACAACATCGAAGGTTCGGACGTGGGCTATCGCTGGTTCGCCCGCACCGGGGCCAAGCCGCTGTTCCCGTTCGGCTATGGCCTGAGCTACACCAGCTTTGCCCAGGATGGGTTGAGCGTGGATGGCAAGACCGCACGCTTTACCCTGCGCAACACCGGCAAGGTGGCGGGCGATGATGTCGGCCAGGTCTATCTGGTCGATCGTGCCGGCACGGCCAAGCGCCGCCTCGTCGGCTTTGCCCGCGTGCATCTGGAGCCGGGCGAAAGCAAGACTGTCAGCGTGGCGATCGACCAGCGCCTGCTCGCCGATTGGCGGGATGATGGCAAGGGCAGTGGCGGCTGGACGCTGCCGGCGGGCAACTATGGCTTTGCGCTGGGCAGCGATGCGCAGACGCTGGGGCAGGTGGTGACGGTGCGCCTGGCGGCGCGCAACTGGAAGGATTGAAGATCATGACCTTTCGCAAAACGCTGATGCTGTCAGGATTGATGCTTGCTGGCGCGCTGTCGCTGCCGGGCGCTACGCTTGCCAAGGCTGCGCCAGCGGCGCCTGCCGCGCCAACCGTGACGGTGGCCCAGGGCACCCTGGTGGGGGCGGTGGAAGGCACCGTCGCCAGCTTCAAGGGCATTCCCTATGCCGCGCCGCCGGTGGGCGATCTGCGCTGGCGTGCGCCACAGCCGGCTGCGGCATGGAGCGCGCCGCGCGATGCCACGCACTATGGCCACGATTGCGCGCAGGCACCGTTCCCGCCCGATGCCGCGCCGATCCGCACCCAGCCGGCCGAGGATTGCCTCTATCTCAACGTGTGGAAGCCGGCGGGCGCGGCCGCCAACGCGCGGCTGCCGGTGATGGTGTGGGTGCACGGTGGCGGCTTCGTCAACGGCGGCACGTCGCCGGCGGTCTATTCCGGCGCGGCTTTTGCCCGCGATGGCGTGGTCCTGGTCAGCCTCAACTACCGGCTCGGCCGCTTCGGCTTTTTTTGCCCTCCC
>NZ_KE148366.1:23395-28154 GCF_000410615.1 Novosphingobium sp. B-7
TGCCCATCCCGCGCTCAAGGATGAAGGGCTGGGTGGCAACTTCGGCTTCCTCGATCAGATCGCCGCGCTCAAGTGGGTGCAGGCCAATGTCGCGGCCTTTGGTGGCGATCCGGCCAACGTGACCGTGTTCGGCGAAAGCGCGGGCGGGATGAGCATGCACATGCTGCTGCAATCGCCGCTGGCACGCGGGCTGTTTGCCCGCGCGATCATCGAATCCGGCGGTGGGCGCGATGGCACCTTGCCGATGCCGACGATGGCCCGCGCGGCCAAGATCGGCGCCGATTTTGCCCCCGGCCTCGATGCCGCCGCCCTGCGCGCGCTGCCTGAGGAAAAGGTGACCGGCAACCTCAGCATGATGACCATGGCGCAGACCGGCTATTCCGGGCCGATGGTGGATGGGCAAACGATCGTGGGCGCGTCCAACGATGCCGCCGCCGCCGGCATCGATGCGCCCGTGCCGGTGATGATCGGCGCCAATTCGGCCGATGGTTTCCCGATGACGACCGACAAGGCCGCTATCTTTGCCACCTATGGCGCCGATGCCGACAAAGCGCGCGCGCTCTATGATCCCCAGGGCACGACCAGCGGCCTGATCGTGGGCACGATGACCAGCGCCGATCGCATGTTCATCGAGCCGGCGCGCACCATCGCGCGCACGCTGGCCCCGCGTCAGCCGGTCTATCTCTATCGCTTTGCCTATGCCCATCCCGAGCCGCTCGGAAAGATGGGCGGCGCGCCGCATGCCTCGGAACTGCCCTATGTGTTTGACAGCCTGGCCGGGCGCACCACGCCCAGGGCCATCGCCGCCGAACAGCCCGTGGCCGATCTGACGCACAAGATGTGGGTGGCGTTTGCCAAGACCGGGCGCCCCGATGGCCTGCCCGGCCTGGCACCCTGGCCCAAGGTGACGCCCACCGACACGACCGTCCACCTGATCACCGCAGCAGGCGCCACGCAGGTGGAAGATCCCTATCGCGCGCGGATCGATTTCGTGGAGCAGCGGATCAAGCCATAAGATACCGATCCCGGTGCAATGCCGCGGGCAATCGCCGCATTGCACCGGGATATTCAAGCGTTGGCGTTGACATTCGCGCGCAACCGGCTTTTTGTATTTCCCATGCTCTCGCAAAAAACGCGTTATACGATCCGTGCCCTGCAGCATCTGTCCGACACGTTTGGACAAGGCCCGGTGCGGCTTGACGCGATTGCCGAGGCGCAGAACATCCCGCGCAAATTCCTGACCGTGATCCTGTCGGAAATGGCCCGCGAAGGCGTGGTGGTGTCCCAGCGCGGTCGCGACGGCGGCTATGAACTGGCGCTGCCCCCGGTGGACATCCGCTATGGCGACATCATCCGCCTGACGCGCGGCAGCCTGGCCCTGGTGCCCTGCGCCAGCCGCAACGCCCACGAACACTGCGCCAACTGCCTGCCCGAGGCCGACTGCCGCCTGCGCGGGCTGATGATCCGCCTGCGCGATGAAATGGCAGACATGCTGGACAAGGTGACCCTGGCCGACGCGATCACGCTGGTCCCGCCGTTCGAAGAGACCGCGGTCTAATCCTCATCGGTTCTCGTCACCCCGGACGTGATCCGGGGTCCCGCTGCAGATGCACCGTCCAGAAAAAGCGGGATTCCGGGTCCAGCCCAGGATGACGAACGATCGGGGCATTCCCGGAAAAATGCAATCAACCGCAACTTTTGCGGGGGTCGCGCAACCTTCGCTTGGCGAGTGCCAAGCCGCTGGCTATAGGACGGCGCATGACCCTTCCTGCTTCTGGCCGCAGCCCGCTGCGCATCGCCGTTCTTGCCGCCGCCACTGTTGCCATGGGCCTGACCGCTGGGTGTGCGGGTGGGGGCAAGGCCAAGAAGGACGTGGCCTATGTCGCCCGCGACGTGGACACGCTCTACATGACGGCCAAGGACCGGCTGGACAAGGGCGACGCCAAGCAGGCCGCCGCGCTGTTCGACGAAGTGGAGCGCCAGCACCCCTATTCGCCCTGGGCCCGCCGTGCGCAGCTGATGGGTGCGTTCAGCTATTACGTGGCGCGCGACTATGCCAAGTCGGTGCAGACCGCACAGCGCTTTCTGTCGATCCACCCCGGCAACAAGGACGCGCCCTATGCCTATTACCTGGTGGCGCTGTGCTATTACGAGCAGATCAGCGACGTCACGCGCGACCAGAAGATCACCCAGCAGGCGCTGACCGCGCTGACCGAAGTGATCCGCCGCTATCCCAACACCGACTATGCCACCGACGCCCGCCTCAAGCTTGACCTGGTGAACGACCACCTGGCCGGCAAGGAAATGGAAGTGGGCCGCTTTTACGAAAAGAGCGGCAAGTGGCTGGCCGGCACGCTGCGCTTCCGCGTGGTGATCGACAAGTACCAGACCACCAGCCACACGCCCGAGGCACTGTTCCGCCTGGTCGAATGCTACTTGGCCCTGGGCATCCGGGACGAAGCCCAGAAGACCGCCGCCGTGCTGGGCGCCAACTATCCCGGCAGCGAATGGTACAAGCGCGCCTTCAAGCTGATGAACGCCAAGGGCGACGATATCAGCGCGGTGTGATTTGGGGTGCAGATTGCGAAGTTACAGAAGGGCGCCTGCGGGGCGCCTTTTTTGTGGTGGGGTTAGGGTGGTGCTGCTGATCCGGCCGTTCGTGACCACACGCGCTATCGCTGAAAGCGATCCTTCGTTCAAATTGGCCTTTATGTCATGCCATCCTGAAACTCAGGGTTTCAAGCTCAGGATAGCAGCTCCATCTTTTTACAAATGAGCAAAAGATGATTAATAATGAATTCAACGTCTGGATGCTGAGAAATATCACCATCTGGTGATTCGATCATTAAGCGAGCGGAAAATTGTGTGTCCCATAGTGTATTTTTGCTATTGATACACCATGCCCACCATGGATGAGTTTCGCCACGAGGTAATTCTGGTGTTACAATTTCATCTATTATATAGCGTTCCACACAAACCATGTGGGCATAGTTTTTAGCTTCAAAGTTGTTAGCTTTTAGAGCGCGTAATCCGAAAAAAACATGACCGAATGGTTTTCTGACGTCGTTCTGTAAGGCAATGGCCGCTCCTTTCGGCCAATTAGGACGGCGCAATGCCCATTCGCAATGCTGCCCGATAAGTCTTTCATAAAGTGAAGTTGAGCCAGGCTCGATCTGTAAATCTGGCCAGTTCTTTTTGAGGGCATCTAAGATCGCTTTTTCGATTGCTTCGATTGCCAGTCGGTGCAGATGCTGGTGCGCTTTGTTGAGCATGAACATACCGAGTGCCCGTCGGAGCGTGGGATCGCCGAAATTTTGCGAAATTTCCTGTGCATACCCTTCGAATTGATCATCGCTCATTGAACTATTCCCAAAGGTTTGATCGATCCAATTTAGGAAATCATCTAGCAGTGATCGAGTTCGCATAGCTTTTATATGTGGCATCGCCTGCTCGATTATATCTCTAAACGGTGCGGCCCAAACACCCTCTTCTTCAACATCTTCGCGACGCGCCCATGGCATGCGAATAACGGTCGACTGTGCGGTTTCTGGCGCCTGCTCTGCAAGAAAAACTAGCTTCCATGGCATTTGGCGCGTGCCATGTCGCTTTAGTATCTGTCTTGACATTTCCTCTATATAATCTGAATAATCGCTCAGTTGATTTTTCGATTGATTGGCAAAAATTTTTACTTCTACGCCCATTAATGCATTTGGGGTTTCAATTAAAAGATCGATCATTCGTCCTTTGTCAGTAAAGGCGTCAACCGTTATGGAGACTTTTTCTGGAAAAGTGGCAACTTCCGGTAAGCCCACGGCTCTCAAGAAGCAATTAAGAAAGAGAGTGCCTTGCCCATGATGGCCTGACGGGTCGAGAAGGTTTGATAGGACCGATGTTATGCGCCGCTCGTCAGGTCCCAGAATTGAGAAAGCATTGAGTCTGGGCGCGCTGTGGCGTTCTGCCGTGCGTCTCTCTGCTTCGAGTATAGGAAGCTTTTTTTCGAATTTGCGAAGGAGGTCGACAGGGAGGCGTTGTTCCGACATAGCTTAGGATTTCCGAGATTCTTGCAGAGGGTAGGCCGAAAATCTTGATTAGTTGACATGCGCAATTCCCGGCGCATGATATTTAATTTCGTTGATGATATGCACAAGTCTGGATGTCGGAAAATAACCATAGGTGCGCCGCTTTGTCTACCATTCGGCGTGATCCGCAGCCGCGGGCAACTTGGGGCGCGTTTGCTAATAATAAATGATTGAAGATCGGACTAATTTTTATCATGGACAAGACTGTTTTTGTTGTTCCTGTCCCGCAGTAGTCGCTCCCGCACGCAGCCACTCACCCCCCGTCCGTCATCATCCCCATCGTCCACTCCTGATCATAATCCACCTCTCCCGCCACCGCATACCCCGCAGCATCCCGCGCCGGGCGGAAGCGGAAGCGCTGCAGCACGAGGGCGCAGGTGGTGGTGTCGAGCGCGGCGTTGTGGCTCGATTGGGTGATGTGGCAGGCGCTGGGGCGGCCTTGTGGGGTTACCGCGATGGTGACGGAGGTGGTGCCCTGGGCGTGCGCTTCGCGCGCCGCGAGGGGATAGTCTGACGATTTGATCTTGCCGCCGGTCCATTCTGGGTCGCTGCCGCCAGCGCCGTCACCGTTTCCGCTGGCGCCCGAGCCGGTGCCATTGCCGATGCCACCAGCGCCGCTGCCGGGGCCGGGCGTGGGCGCGGCGCCGTTGTGGCTTTGCGTGCCGAGCGCCACTTGCGGG
>NZ_APCQ01000375.1:0-4053 GCF_000410615.1 Novosphingobium sp. B-7
CGCGCTGGCGGCCGGCGTCGGCGCGGCTTCAGCGGCCTTGGCCGGCTCGGGTGCGGCAGGGGCCCGGGGGCTGGCATCTTCGTCTTCGCCGGCGATCATGGCGATCACGGTGCCAACCTTCACGCCTTCGCTGCCTTCGGCCACGTCGATCGACACGATCGTGCCTTCGTCCACCGCTTCGAATTCCATGGTGGCCTTGTCGGTTTCGATTTCGGCCATGATGTCGCCCGAGGAAACCTTGTCACCAACCTTGACGAGCCAGCGGGCCAGGGTGCCCTCTTCCATCGTTGGGGACAGGGCGGGCATCTTGATCGCGATGGGCATGGGCTGTTTTCCGTGTCCTTGCTGACAAAAGTGTCAATTCGGTTTGCAGAACTGGTTTTTTCTCAAAAATTCGGGTTAAATCGAATTTCTGTTTCACCACTCCATTTCACCAGCCTTGCACCTTCGGTCAAGCCTCTAGCGTCGCGCACAGGCGATGATTTTTACGCATCCTGCCGTGCCCGTGCACCTCACCTATTTGCCAGAACCCGCCATTCGCGATACCACCTGCGCGAAACGGGGGCGGATCAAGCACATGCCAGAACAGCAGCGCATCTATCTGGTGATCATGGACGAGACGGAGGAAGCGGCGCGCGCCTTGCGCTTTGCCGCGCGGCGCGCGGTGCGCACCAGCGGCGGGGTGCACATTCTGGCGCTGGTGCCACGCCAGGAATTCGTCGCCTTTGCCGGCGTTCAGGCCACGATCGAACAGGAAGCGCACGATCGCGCCGAAGTGCTGGCGACGGCCGCTGCCGGCAGCCTCGCCAGTGAATCTGGCCTCGCCCCGCTGATCAGCGTGCGGCAGGGCAACGGCCCGCAGGTGGTACGCGAATACCTCAAGGAGCACCCGGAAGTGTCGGCGCTGGTGCTGGGCGCGGCGCAGGACAATCCTGGCCCGCTGATCACCCACTTTGCCGCAGCCGCGGGCACCCTGCCCTGTGTGCTGATGATCGTGCCAGGTGGCGTCGATGACGAGACGATCGATGCGGTGAGTTGACGCCCCCCCCTCCACCACCGCTGCGCGGCGGTTCCCCTCCCCCGGTGGGGGAGGATTAGCAGGTCCTCCCCCACCGGGGGAGGTGGCGGCCGCAGGCCGTCAGAGGGGGTTAGCGCCGCTTGCCCTGGTGGCGGATGTTCCCGGGCCGGCCGCGCTGGCCGACCATGTGCTTGCCGCGGAACTTGGCCTTGGCGTCAAGCTTGCCGCCGCGCCGCTCGATACGCTGTACGCCTTCGGCCACGTCCACCGGCTCGAACTTGAGCGCGCCGGTGAGCGGGTTGGCTTCGGCCAGGCGCAGCTTGAGGATCATGCCCATGGCAAATTCCTCGCCGCTCAGTTCGCCGACCAGGCGCTGGGCCTTTTCATCGTAATTGAAGCGCTCGGCGCCCAGCGTGGAGACCGGAACCAGGCCGTCGCCGCCCAAGCCCAGGATCGTGGCGAACAGCCCGAATTTCTGCACGCCGCTGATGCGCGTGTCGAACACCTCGCCCACGCGGGTGGATAGCCAGGCGGCGACATAGCGATCGATCGTCTCGCGCTCGGCTTCCATCGCGCGCCGCTCGGCAGCGCTGATGGCATCGGACACCCGCGCGAGATCGCCCCTGTCACGATCGGACAGGCCCGAGGTGGCAGGCACGGCATGGTCGGCCGGACGCGGCTGCTCCAAGCCATAGGCATCGACCAGCGCGCGGTGCACCAGCAAGTCGGCATAGCGGCGGATCGGCGAGGTGAAGTGGGCATAGCTGCCCAGCGCCAGACCAAAGTGCCCGGCATTGCGCGGGCCGTAATAGGCCTGGGTCTGGCTGCGCAGCACCGCTTCCATCACCAGCGCCTTTTCCGCCTCGTCGGTCACGTCTTTGAGCATGCGGTTGAACAGGCCCGGCGTGATCACCTGGCCGAGCGACAGCTTGCGATCGAACGTGGCGAGATAGTCCTTGAGCGCCAGCAGCTTTTCCCGGCTCGGCGGCTCGTGGATGCGATAGACCACCGGGGCGGTCTTGGCTTCCAGCGCCTTGGCCGCGGCCACGTTGGCCGCGATCATGAAATCTTCGACCACGCGGTGCGCATCGAGCCGTTCGCGCAGGGCGATCTGGGCAATGCGGCCCTGGTCATCGAGCATCACGCGGCGTTCGGGCAATTCAAGTTCCAGCGGATCGCGCGCGGCACGGGCCTTTTCCAGCAGGCGCCAGGCTGCCCACAGGTTCTGCAGGTGCGGCTCGGCCCGATCTTCATCGATGCGGGCCTGCGCCTCTTCATAGGCGATGACTTCGTGGATGCGCACCAGCGCGCGGGTAAAGCGGAAGTCCTTGATCCGGCCATCGGCGGCAATGTGCAGATGGCAGGCCATGGCCGCGCGATCGGCGCCGGATTTCAGCGAGCAGACATCGGCGCTGAGCACTTCGGGCAGCATCGGCACGACGCGATCGGGGAAATAGACCGAATTGCCGCGCTTGCGCGCATCGCGATCGAGCTGACCGCCGGGGCGCACGTAAAAGCTGACGTCAGCGATGGCGACAAGGGCGCGGAAGCCGCCCTCGCCATCGGGCTCGGCCCAGATGGCATCGTCGTGATCGCGGGCGTCACTGGGATCGATCGCCACGATCGGCAGGGCGCGCAGGTCTTCGCGGTGATCGTGGCTGAGCGGCAGCTTGGCAGCGACGTGCGCCTCGTCCAGCGCTTCGGGCGCGAAGGCCATCGGGATGCCGTGCTTGTGGATCGCGATCAGGCTGAACGCGCGCGGCGCCAGCGGATCGCCCAGCACCGCCGTTACCCGCATGCCAGAGCGTGGGCTACGACCGGCCGGCTCTGCCAGCACGAGTTGCCCGGCCTCTGCCCCGCCCAGATCGGAAATCGGCGCGGCGTGGCGCTCGCGCTTGTCGATCGGGGCCAGCCAGCCCTTGCCCACGCCATCGAGTTCGACCACGCCCATGACCTGCTCGCTTTGCTGCGGCAGCTTCTTCATCGGGTGGGCCAGCCACTTGCCACTGCCCGGCCCGCCAACTTCCTCGGTGCGGGCCAGCACGCGATCGCCCGGCTTGAGCGCGGCCTGGCGATCACGCGCCTTGCCCTTGGGCTCGATCACGCGCAGGCGCGGCGGCGGGCTGGCATCATCGGGCTGCCAGCTGTCGGGAATGGCCAGGACATGGCCTTCATCGATTTCGACGACGCGCAGCACCGTCACCTTGGGCACGCCGCCCATGGCGTGGAACGCGGTGCGGTTGCCGTCAATCAGGCCCTCTTCGGCCATGTCCCTGAGCAGCGCCTTGAGCGCGATCTTTTCCGTGCCCCTCAGGCCAAATGCCTTGGCAATCTCGCGCTTGCCGGCTGGCTCTGCACTCTGGGCGATGAAATCGAGCACCTGCTGGCGCGTAGGGAGTCCCGCGGGAAAATTGGTCTTGGCCATTCCAGCGCATGTGGGCGTTTGGCGCGCAAAGCGCAACCTTTGCCGCGCGCGTCACGCCGGGTGCAGCACCACCACCTTGGTATCGGGGCGATCGGCGGGAATCCAAGTGAACTGACGAAAGGCCAGGTGCCCGTCCCAGGGATGGTCGAACCGGCGCAGGCCACCTTCGCGGCCCTGCACCACCTGCTCATCCCACAGGCTGGCGAATTCAGCGCTTTCCCCGCGCAAATCGGCCACGATCCGCTCGCTGACAGGATCGCCATGCCGCCCGGCATGATCGGCGCGAAATTCCGCAATCAGGCGGCGGGCGCGCTCGTGCCAATCGGGCAGCATGGCGCGCGCTTCAGCCCGCAGGAACATGTAGCGCAGCAGGTTGCGCTCTCCCAGATCGTCGAGCCAGCCGGGAAACAGCCGCGCCGCCGCCGCGTTCCAGCACGTGGCGCGCCAGGTGCGATCGAGGCCATAGGCCGGGCCGGGCGCGAAATCGACCAGCACCCGCACCGAATCGGGCGCCTCTTCCAGCGCCAGGGCGACCGGCGCCTCGGGATCGAGCCGGCCGGCCAGTTCGAACAGATAGGCGCGCTCTGCCACCGACAGCGCCAAGGCCCGC
>NZ_KE148367.1:0-4839 GCF_000410615.1 Novosphingobium sp. B-7
CCAGGCAGAACCCGACGCCGAAATCTGGTTTCGGCCCCATCCCGATGTCGATGCCGGGCATCGCCGCGGCGCCGTGCCCGATGCGGTGATCCTGGCCCATGCGGATCGCGTGGTGCGGGGTGGGGGCATGGCGCCCTTGCTCGATGCGGTCGATGCCGTGCATGTCCTCACCTCGCTGGCCGGGTTCGAGGCCCTGATGCGCGGGCGCGCGGTGGTGTGCCATGGCACGCCGTTCTATGCCGGCTGGGGGCTGACGCGCGATCTGGCGCCGGTGCCCGATCGGCGCGGGCGGGCGCTGTCGCTCGATGCGCTGGTGGCGGGCGTGCTGATTCTCTATCCGCGCTATCTCGATCCGGTGACTGGCCTGCCATGCCCGCCCGAAGTGCTGGTGGGCCGCATGGCGACCGCCCGCGCCACCAACCGCCTGCGCTGGATCGCCCCCTTGCGCCGCATCCAGGGGCGGATCATGGCAGCCCTGCGATGACCTGGAAAACGCGATGACCCAGATAATCCTCGATGTTTCCCGGCTCATTTCCCGGATGCACTATTCGACGCCGTCGGGGGTGGATCGTGTGGAAATGGCCTATGTGCGCGGCCTGCTGGCGCGCTTTGGCGATGGGCTGGAATTTGCTGCGGTCCATCCCATCGGGCTCTATGGCCGCCTGCGCCGCGAGGCGATCCTGCCCTATTTCGACGAGCTGGAACGCCGCTGGTCGCGCGAGGAAAACAGCCCCGAACGGCGCTCGGTCACATCGAACCTGCCCTTGCTGTTCCAGCTTCTGCCCCGGCGGGCGCGGGGCAGGGGGGCGCGCGCGGTCTATATCCAGGTTTCACCGCACCACCTGGCCAAGGCGGGCAAGATCCGCCGCATCCTGGCGCAGGAGAACGCGCAGTTCGCCTGCCTGGTCCATGATCTCATCCCCATGGAATTTCCCGAATATGCCCGGCCCGATGGCGCGGCCCTGCATCAGCGCCGGATCGAGACGGTAACCAGCCTGGCTGATCTTGTGATCGTCAATTCGGCCGCGACCGGACGCGCGATGCAGCCGTGGATCGCGCGCTCGGGCCGATCTATCGCGATGGCGGTGGCGCTGCTCGGCACCGTGCCGATGGTGCCGGCGGCGCCGTGGACGGGTGATGGCCGCCCCTATTTCGTCTGCCTGGGCACGATCGAGCCGCGCAAGAACCACCTGCTGCTGCTGCATCTCTGGCGCCATCTGGCCGAAACCTTGCCAGCCGGCCGCGTGCCCAAGCTGGTGATCATCGGCCGGCGCGGCTGGGAGAACGAGCAGGTGGTCGACCTCTTGGAGCGGTGTCCGGCGCTCAAGGGCCATGTCGAGGAATGGAGCGGTTGCCCCGATCGCCAGCTATCGGCCGTGCTGCGCGGCGCGAAGGGGCTGCTGATGCCCTCGTTCGCCGAAGGCTATGGCATGCCGGTGGCCGAGGCACTGGCAGTGGGCACGCCGGCGCTGTGCAGCGATATCGCCGCCTTGCGTGAGGTGGGCGGCGCCGTGGCTGACTATCTCGATCCGCTCGACGGGCCGGCCTGGACCCGGGCGATCGTGGATTTTGTTCAAGACGGGCCCATGCGCCAGGCACAGCTGCGCCGCATTCCCGCCTGGCACAATCCCACGTGGGACGAACACCTCGACACCGTCATCGCGGCACTGGCGCGGCTCCCGGGCTGACGCATGGCTAGTCTGCGCAACGGCAGCGGCGGTCTGATCTCTTGCAAATTCACACTAAGACACGAAGAAGTGCCTTTTCATCCTTCCTTCGTGCCTTGGTGGGCATCGTGTCACATAATCTTGAAGCCCGGACGAGACTCGATTGCAGAGCGAGGCTTCAAGAAGAAGCGGGACCCCGGGTTTGAGCCATGACACTGGCCGCAGATCCACCACAGTCGAGTAGCCCAGTTACCTGAATTGACGCCGCCCCGATGCAGCCGGGTCAGGCCAGCGGATTGTCGCGGTTGGCGGCCTGGCGGTTGATCGCGCGGGTGATGTCTTTGACGAAGCGTGAGTGGCGCACCGCCTTGAGGAAGATGTTCTGGATGAGATTGCCGGTAAAGCGGCAGGGGCGCTTGATCTGAATCAGCAGGATATAGCGATCCTCGTCGGTTTCGTTCCACACCTCGTGGTTGAACATGTCATCGAACAGGAACGACTGGCCGTCTTCCCAATGAAGCACGTGCAGCCGCTCGCCCTCTTCGAGGTTCATGCGGCACTTCTCGCGCTCGCGCGGGGCCTTGAGCGCGAGGTGGTAGGTCAGCATGCCCTTGGTCATGCCGAAATGGCGGGGAATGTGGCCGCCTGCCTCCATGACCGAGAAATTGGCAGTGACGAGGCCGGGAATCGCTTCGATCAGGCGGGCGGTGATCGGCGCGCGCGCGGCGTTGGCGGCCATGCGATAGCCATAGCCCTTCAAGAAGAACGTGCGCCAGCGGCGGTCCTTCGCGATGCGGCCATGGTCGAACGACAGATCGCCAAGCGATGGGATGTCCTTGGCGCGAATCGCCAGGGCTTCGTCGCGAATGGCTTCCCAGTGCTGTTCAAGCTGCGCGATCCAGGGGAAGAACGCCTTGTCCTGCACCGCCGCGTCGGGGATCAGCGAGTTGCGCATGATCACCCCATCGATCTTGGGCCGCAGCTCCTTGCCGATCTGATAGAGCGACTTGCCCAGCAGCGGCACTTTCCAGCCGCGGGCATTGACTGTCTGCTGCCATTGCGAAGGTTGGCGATCACCTGCCATTTGCGTCATTTAAGCTGTGTCACTTGAGCGACGTGATCCTGGTGGCGAACACCCGATCCCAGAAGATCGCCGAGACGGCATAATTGCCGTGCCCATCCACGAAGTGGTGGCGCATGTGGTGCCGCTTGAGCGCCATGGCGAAGCGGCCGCGCATCGGCCACTGGTGGCAGGCATAGTGCAGCGTGTCATAGACCACGTAGCCGCTGATAAAGCCGAGGAACAGCCAACTGCCCGCCGGTCCGATCGCCAGCCACGCGGCCAGCCACAACACGCCCGCCACCGGCAGGCTGGCCGGGAGCGGCATGAGATCGCGCAGCCCGTCGTTGGGATTGTCGTGGTGGTTGCCGTGGATCAGGAACACGAATCGCTGCACCGCCGCGACATCGACATGCCAGTGGAACAGGAAGCGGTGCATGGCATATTCGAACAACGTCCAGCCCAGCAGGCCGGCACCGATCAGACCCAGCGCGTGAAGCGGGCTGGCCGTGCCCCAGGCAACCCAGGCAATGCCAGGCAGAATCATCGCCCAGGCGAGAGCGAACGTGCGCCACGAAATCAGCGTCAGGCGCTCAAGGCCGTCACTGCGAAACAGCCTGATGCGCTGCGGTATGTTTTCGGAAGAAAGCATCTTGATGATGCTGGACATCATCGCCCATGCATTGTCAAGCATTGATGCTGCTAAATGCTAGTTCCTTGCGACGACCGGAAGCCGTTACAAAAAGGACATAATACCGGTGGTTAATTACTCCAAATCGGTTTTAATTGTGGGGGCGTCGGGGGGATTGGGCACGGCAATCGCGCAGCGTCTTGCCGGGCCGGATACCCTGCTTGTGCTGTGGGGCAGAGACCTTGTGCGCCTGCAAAATACCGCAACATTGTGCAGTGCGGCAGGGGCTGTGACGCAGACGCGTTCGCTGGACCTGTGCGATATTGCCGCCGCCCTGGCCGCGATCGCGGCAGACGATGCGGCCACGCCGTTCGACATGGTGGTCTTTGCCCAAGGGCGCGGTGACATTCGCGCCGCTGATGACCGTGTGGAGCAACCTGGCCTGGTGACAGAGCTGGCCTTGGTTAATTTCACCGGCCCGGCCACGCTGGCTGCCGCGATGGGCCAGGCCATGGCAGCACGGGGCAAGGGGCGCATCGTCGTGATCGGTTCGGCCGCCGGGTTTCATTCCTTGCCCTTTGCCACGGCCTATGCCGGCACCAAGGCAGGCCTGGCACGGTTTGCCGATGCACTGCGCCTGGCGCTGCGCGGCCATGGGGTCAGCGTCACGCTGGTATCACCGGGTTTCATCGATACGGCGGCCGGGCGCGAGGTGCCCGGTCCCAAGCCGATGCTGATGGCGCCCGACGTGGTTGCCGATCGCATCGTGCGCGCGGCCGAGCAGGGACGCGCGCACCTCGTGCTGCCCTGGCCCTTCGTGGTGCTGCGCTGGTTGGATCGGCTGTTGCCACGCGCTTGGCGCGACCGGTTGCTGCTGTCGCTCGCGCCGCCGGCTTGAGTGCAAGGTGCGCTAGCGCGCGGGTTCGAGCATCATGTCGAGGATGGCGTGGTGCAGGCCGGCAGGCGTCAGGTCTGCCGCAGTGTCATCGCCGCGCATCGGCTGCCCTGCACCGTCGAACCGCATGATGACAAAGGGCGTATGGCGCTTGCCAGCCGGCGTGGTGGCGCCGGGAATGCTGGGGCAGTGATCGCCGAAGAACACCAGCGCAGCCGGCTTTCCGCGTTGCCTTGCCAGTGCGGCAAGGCCTTCGGCCAGGCGCGCCAGCATGGCATCGCTGTTGCGCACCAGGCGCAGATAGCCCGGCACCAGTTCTTCCTGGCCATCGCCTGCCCAGGGGCCGTGGTTCTCGATCGTCACGGCATAGAGCAGCGTCGGCGCGCTGGCGGCCTGCAACGTGTCGAGGATCACGTCGGTCATCGCCGCATCGGTCACATAGCGGCCCTGGCCCGGCGCGGGCGGGGCGAAGTGCGTTTCTCCCACCAGGCGGGCAAAGCCGCCTGCGGGCATGATGCGGTCGCGCCCGTAAAAGCGCATGTCGTGCGGGTGCAGAAACGCGCTGTCCCACCCGGCCGGGCGCAGC
>NZ_KE148367.1:4849-5234 GCF_000410615.1 Novosphingobium sp. B-7
GCAAGGCCCACGATCCTTCGCCCTGTGCGGTGAGGAATGGATCGAAGCGGCGAAAGCCCAGTTCGGCCTCTTCCCGCCCGAACAGCACGCCATATTCGGTGCGCATGGTGTAGGCGCCAAAGCCGCTGACATGCAGGCGGCCGTGCTGCCAGGCCAGGCCGCGCGCCGCGTCCAGCCCGGGCAGCGCAAGCGTGGCATCGTCAAACAGATCGGCCGGATCGGCAAAGCTTTCGCACTGGATCACCACTACCAGTTCGGGCGCGTCGTCGCGCGCCGGGCTGCCTGACGCGGGGCAGGGCGGCGGATCGCGCGTCTCGCGCCAGCGCCACCAATAGAGCAACAGCACCGGCACCAGGCCGTGGCGGGCCACGTCGCCATGCGGGTC
>NZ_APCQ01000381.1:0-2216 GCF_000410615.1 Novosphingobium sp. B-7
TCGTTGACCACGGCCTGCGCGGCCGTGGCGCGGGCGCAAGCGCGGCGGTTGCCCTTCTTGCAGGCGGCCTGCTCGTTCGCCAGGCGGGCCTGCGCCTTGGCCAGCGCCTGCGCATGGGCCTGAGCACGCTGGGCCTGGGCGGCCGGATCAGGCCGGGTTGGATCGCGCGGGGCGGCGTTCTGCGCCGCACAGGCAGCCAGGGCCAGGGGAAGGGTCAGGACGATCACCTTGCGCAACATGCATTTGCCTTTCCAATGGCGGGGCTTCCAGGCGTTTGCACCAGCCCCTGCCCCGCCGCCAAACGAAAAAGGCCGCCGGTGGTTCCGGCGGCCCGTTTCACGTGAAACATCTGTTCGGCAGGTAGCGCCGATCAGACCGTTTCGTAGTACTTGGGGGCATGCTCGTTGAGGATCGCGAGGATCTTCTTGAGGGCCGCCGGCTCGTCGGTCTTTTCCATCGCGGCGAGTTCGCGGGCCAGGCGCGAAGACGCGGCTTCGAAGATTTGCCGTTCGGAATAGCTCTGCTCGGGCTGGTCATCGGCGCGGAACAGGTCGCGGGTCACTTCGGCGATCGAGACGAGGTCGCCGGAATTGATCTTGGCTTCGTATTCCTGGGCGCGGCGCGACCACATGGTGCGCTTGACCTTGGGCTTGCCCTTGAGCGTGTCGAGCGCTTCACGCAGCGTCTTGTCCGAAGACAGCTTGCGCATGCCGATCGCTTCGACCTTGTTGACCGGAACGCGAAGCGTCATGCGCTCCTTTTCAAAGCGGAGCACATAGAGCTCCAGCTTCATGCCCGCGATTTCTTCCTGCTGAAGCTCGACCACGCGGCCGACACCATGCTTCGGGTAAACGACGTAATCCCCAACATCGAAGGCAAGAGCCTTGGCTGCCATTTCTTATCCTTTCGACGCCGGCAGACGGGACGGCGGGGGCGGGATGCCCGGCTAGGAAAAACCATGACGGCGAACCAAATATGCCTGTGACACTCCACCCTGCCCGGTCTGGTTGATCCGGTGCGGGGCTGGTCCCGGGGAGCGTGAACTGGCAAAGAACCGTTTTAAGCCCGGCCAAGGCCCTGCGATCGACGAGGCGATCCGATAGCGCGATCCGTCAGCGTTTTCCGTGTGCCGCCTGTTTCTGCCTTCTCGTAACAAAAAGGGCGCCCGGCAAAGGATTTGCCCGGCGCTTGATGGCTATATAGCAGCATTGTGGCAAAATTACCAGAGCCGAGACAGCAAAAGGCATGCGCCTTTTGGCCGCGCCCGGCCAAAAAGCCGGGGCAGCCCGATTTCCGGCGCTGGATCGGGGCATGGATCAAGCCCCGTCTGGCGCAATCAGCCGCGCGACAAACGGGCGCGAATCACCCCTGGCGCGGTTGCCGGTTCGCTCAGTCCCCTTCGCCCGGCTCGGGCGAGAACTGGGTTTCGAACTTGTTTTCCACGCCCTTCCAGGCGTCGGCATCGGCCGGCGCGTCCTTCTTGGTCGTGATGTTGGGCCATTCGGCGGAATACTTGGTGTTCAGCTCCAGCCACTGCTCCAGCCCGCTTTCGGTGTCGGGCAGGATCGCTTCGGCGGGGCATTCCGGTTCGCACACGCCGCAGTCGATGCATTCGCTGGGGTTGATCACCAGCATGTTGTCGCCTTCATAGAAGCAGTCGACAGGACACACTTCCACGCAGTCCATGTACTTGCAGCGGATGCAGGCATCGGTGACGACGTAAGTCATGCTGTGGGTATTTCCTCAAGGCTCGATTTCGGGCCGTGCTAGAGGCGCGAGGGGCGCCGCGTCAAGCACCCGATAGCATCCTTGTGCCTCAAGGGCAGGCCCGCGGCGTGCCGGAAGGGTGATAATCTCGATCACGCGCACCGAATTGCGCAAGGGTAGGACCAGGACATCCCCCGATTTCACGCCCGCGCTGCAGCGTTCGACGCGACGGCCGTTGAGGCGGATGTGCCCTTCTTCCACCCAACCCTGGGCCAGCCCCCGGCTGCCGGCAAAGCGCAGGAACCACAGCAACTTGTCTATCCGCATTGCTCCTCCCTCGTGATCGCTTTTCCTTTATCGCAGCAACGTGGCCAGCGCGGCAAAGGCGCCGCTGGCCGGTGCCGGTTGCACCGGCGCGCGCGAGGCCTGCTGGTTGGATTTGCTGTTCCTGGCCGGTGGCGTGGCCGGCCGTGGCGGGCGCCAGTCCCACAACGGCGGTGCGGGCGGCC
>NZ_APCQ01000384.1:0-9097 GCF_000410615.1 Novosphingobium sp. B-7
ATCCTGGCCAGCGCCGGCAACCCCAGCGTGCCGGGCGCCGACCTGATCCGCGCGCTGTTCGACCTGACCCCGGCCGAAGCCCGCGTCGCCCGCGCGGTGGCCCAGGGCCTGTCACCAACCGATATCGCCCAGCGCCACGCCGCCTCGCCCGCTACCGTGCGCACCCAGCTCAAGCACGTTTTCGCCAAGACCGGCGTGACCCGCCAGAGCGAATTGGCCGTCCTGCTCGCCTCGCTGCGCAGCCCGGCCGATGCGGACGCGGCATCCTGACCCGCGCGTAACCTGCAAACAAAAAGGGCCGGCCCTAAGGCCAGCCCTTGATGCGTTCTTTGCCGAAGCGTGCCTGGTGGTTCGAGAACCGCCAGGCGAAGCGCGATCAGCGCTTCGAGAACTGGAAGCTGCGGCGTGCCTTGGCGCGGCCGTACTTCTTGCGCTCCACCACGCGGCTGTCGCGGGTGAGGAAGCCGGCGGCCTTGACGGCGCCGCGCAGCGCGGGTTCGAACTTCGAGAGAGCCTGGGCGATGCCGTGCTTCACGGCGCCAGCCTGGCCCGACAGACCGCCGCCCTTGACGGTGGCGATGATGTCGTACTGGCCTTCGCGGTCAGAAACCTGGAACGGCTGGTTGATCACCAGGCGCAGGGTCGGACGGGCGAAGTACACTTCCTGGTCGCGGCCGTTGACCACGATCTTGCCGCTGCCGGGCTTGAGCCACACGCGGGCCACGGCATCCTTGCGGCGGCCGGTGGCATAGGAACGGCCGAAAGCGTCGACTTCGCGATCGCGCAGCGGGGCGGTGGGAGCAGCAGGCGCAACCGGCGCGTCGCCTTCGGCGGCGGGCGCTTCGGCAGCAGCAGGAGCGGGAGCGGCAGACGTCAGGTTCTTGAGGTCGGCCAGGCTCGAGACGGTGTCGTTATCGGCCATGATCAGGCACCCACCTTGTTCTTGCGGTTCATCGAGGCGACGTCGAGCGCCACCGGCTGGGTGCCACCATGCGGGTGTTCGGTACCGGCATAGAGGTGCAGCGCACGCATCTGGGCGCGGCCGAGCGGACCACGGGGGATCATGCGCTCAACAGCCTTTTCCAGCACGCGCTCGGGGAAGCGACCACCCAGGACCTTGTCCGCGGTGACTTCCTTGATGCCGCCGGCATAGCCGGTGTGCTTGTAATAGGTCTTGGCCTTGAGCTTGTTGCCCGTCAGGCGCACCTTGTCGGCGTTGATCACGACAACGTGATCGCCGCAATCGACGTGGGGCGTGAAGCTGGGCTTGTGCTTGCCGCGCAGACGGTTGGCGATGATGACGGCGAGGCGGCCGACCACCAGGCCTTCGGCATCAATAAGATGCCAGTTCTTTTCCACCTCGGCCGGCTTGATCGACCGGGTGACCTTGCTGAGAGCCTTCATGGCTGTTCGGTTCCCTGGATGATGGGTTACCCCATCGCGTACCGAACTTGGCACAAACGGGGTGAAGAACCGCGCCTTTGTTGCAAAGCGCCCCAAGAGTCAAGCAAACCGGGCCTTTGCGGAGAGGTAAAATAATACCTCTCCCAAAAATGCGCTGATCAGGCCGCGTTTTTGACCCGGCCCAGGGCATGCGCTCCCCACACCGTGCAGATCAGCAGGATCGCGCCGCACAGCTGGTGCAGCACCGCCAGCCACAGCGAAACCCCACTATAGACCGTGGCGACGCCCAGCAGCACTTGCGTGCCAAAGGCGCTGTGAATGGCGATGGAAGCCCGGCGCTGCCCTGCCCGGCGCAGCCGGCGCGCCATGACCACCAGCACGGCCACCACGGCCCAGGCCCACCAGCGGTGGAAGAAATGCACGAGATAGGGATCGCCGGTCAGCGTGGCCCAGGCGCCGCGCGCCCATTCCACGCCGGCAGGAAAGAAGCTGCCCTGCATCAATGGCCAGGCATCCCACGAAAACCACCCTGCGCCCGCGACGACGCCCGCGCGCAAGCCCGCCAGGAACGCGCCATAGACCAGCTGCAGCGCCAGCATGCCCAGCGCGAGCGTACCCAGCCCCGTCAACCGCGCCCGCGCCTCTCCCCGCGCCAGAGCGCGCAGGTCGAGCATGGTCCACACGATCCCGGCCAGGGTGAACAGCGCCACGCCCAGGTGGGTCGCCAGGCGATAGTGGCTGACCTTCACATCGTGGACGATGCCGGACTTGACCATCCACCAGCCCACCGCGCCCTGCAACGCGCCCAGCGCCAGCAGCGCAAGCAGCCGCGGCGCATAGCCGGCCGGAATCTTGCCGCGCAGCCAGAACCACGCGAGCGGCGCGGCAAACGCCAGGCCGATGGTGCGCGCCAAGAGGCGGTGCACCCATTCCCAGAAGAAGATGAACTTGTAGGTCGCCAGCGTCATGCCCGCCGGGCCATTGACCAGGATATATTGCGGGGTCTGGCGATAGGCAGCGAATTCGGCCTGCCACTGCGCCTGGGTCAGAGGCGGCAAGGCGCCCGACACCACGTTCCATTCGGTGATCGACACGCCCGATTCGGTCAGCCGGGTAATGCCGCCCACCACCACGATCGCCACGATCATCGCGGCCACCACGGCCAGCCAGCGCACAAGGCCCTGCGTCGGAACCGCCTGGGTGGCAGGTGCGCGCGGCGTGGCAGAAGCATGGGGCGCCGATGCAGGCGAAGCAGTGCGGGAAGCCATCATGGGCCGTTCTCTCGCGCCTTGCGCCAGACCGCGCAAGTGGCATTTGGGGGAAGCGCGGTTTTGCACCCCGTCGCCAACGGCCCTTCCCAGCGGGCCCCAACGGCCTTCCGTCAAAACGCTTGAATCATGATACAACATTACATATATGCGCGCCATGAACCAGGCACTCCTCACCCTGCGCAGCCGGCTCGACCGTTTCGGCGTGATCCTCTCGGGGCTGTGCATGATTCACTGCCTGGCCGGGCTGTTCCTGGTCGGCGTGCTGGGCCTGGGCGGCGGAGTGCTGCTCAACCCCGAAATCCATCACATCGGCCTGGTCCTGGCGATCGTGATCAGTGCCGCCACGATCGGCATGGGCGCGCTGCGCCACGGCCATCGCCTGCCGTTGGCGCTGGGCCTGGCCGGGCTGGCGCTGATGACGGCGGCGGTGATGGTCGGCCATGGCGCGGCGGAATCGGTGCTGACCATCGCCGGCGTGCTGCTGGTAGCCTCTGCCCATGTGGTCAACATGCGCCGGAATGCCTGCTGAAGCCTTGCACCATGCCGTGCCCTCGTTAAAGCACGCAGCCATGGCCACGAACCCGCAAAGCTCGACCCTGTCGCTCACGCTCAACGGCGAACCGCGCCGCGCTGCTCCCGGCACGATTGCCGATCTGGTGCGCACCCTGGACCTCGATCCGGCCAAGGTGGCCGTGGAGCGCAACGGCGATATCGTGCCCCGCTCCACCCTGGCGCAGGTGCCGCTTGCCGATGGCGACGTGCTGGAGATCGTGCATTTCGTCGGTGGCGGCGATGGCGATGGCGCGGCCTCAGACGATACCTGGACGGTGGCCGGCCGCACCTTCCGCTCGCGCCTGATCGTGGGCACCGGCAAGTACAAGGATTTTGCCCAGAACGCCGCCGCGCTGGCGGCCTCGGGCGCGGAAATCGTCACCGTGGCAGTGCGCCGGGTCAACGTGTCGGACCCCAAGGCGCCGATGCTGACCGACTATATCGATCCGCGCCAGGTCACCTACCTGCCCAACACCGCCGGCTGCTTTACTGCCGAAGACGCCATCCGCACGCTGCGTCTGGCGCGCGAGGCGGGCGGCTGGGACCTGGTCAAACTGGAAGTGCTGGGCGAGGCGCGCACGCTCTATCCCGATATGCGCGAAACCCTGCGCGCCACCGAAGTGCTGGCCAGGGAAGGCTTCCTGCCGATGGTCTATTGCGCCGACGACCCGATCGCCGCGCGCCAGCTGGAAGAAGCCGGCGCCGTCGCGATCATGCCGCTGGGCGCGCCGATCGGTTCGGGCCTGGGCATTCAGAACAAGGTGATGATCCGCCTGATCGTGGAAGGGGCCAAGGTGCCGGTGCTGGTCGATGCCGGGGTCGGAACGGCCAGCGATGCCGCCGTGGCAATGGAACTGGGCTGCACCGGCGTGCTGATGAACACCGCCATTGCCGAGGCGAAAGACCCGATCCGCATGGCCCGTGCGATGAAGGCCGCAGTCGAGGCCGGGCGCGATGCCTATCTTGCCGGCCGCATGGCCACGCGCCGCTATGCCGATCCGTCGAGCCCGCTCGCCGGGCTGATCTGATCGGATCAAACTTGCACAAAAAAGGGGGCGCAGACCGCATGGCCTGCGCCCCCTTTTTTGTCTTCAGCCCTGTCAGGCGGTGATGCCTGCCGCAGCCAGCACGGCCAGGGTCAGCAGGTCGGGTGCAGTTGCCGTCATCGGGGCGATCTGCACCGGCTTTTCCATGTTGAGCAGCATCGGGCCGATCATAGCGTTGCCGCCCAGCTCGCGCAGCAGCTTGGCCGAGATATTGGCCGATTGCAGACCAGGCATGATCAGCACGTTGGCCGGGCCCGACAGGCGGCAGAACGGATAGGTCTGCATGATGCGCGGGTTGAGCGCGGCATCGGGCGCCATTTCGCCTTCGTATTCAAAGCCCGGCTGGCGTTCATCGAGGATCGCGACCGCATCGCGCAGCGCATCGAGCCACTTGCCATAGGGATTGCCGAACGTGGAATAGGAAAGGAACGCCACGCGCGGTTCGTGACCCATGCGGCGGGCAACGGCGGCCGTCTCGATGGCGATATCGGCCAGTTCCTCGGCATTGGGGCGTTCATTGACCGTGGTATCGGCCAGGAACACCGTGCGGTTCTTGCCCACCATCAGGTGCACGCCGAACGGCAGGTGCCCAGGCTTGGGCCCCAGCACGCGGCGAATTTCCTTCATGGTCTGCGCAAACGGGCGGGTGGTGCCCGAAATCATCGCATCGCCATGGCCCAGCGCCAGCAGCAGCGCGGCAAAGACGTTGCGATCGTTGTTGACCATGCGGCGCACGTCGCGTTCCAGGAAGCCCCGGCGCTGCAGGCGCGGATAGAGGTAGGACACCATGTCTTCCACCAGCGGCGAGACATTGGAGTTGTGGATTTCAAAGCTGGACGGGTTGGACACGCCCAGTTCCGAAAGCTTGTCGAGCACGCCCTGGGTGCGGCCGACCAGCACCGGCGTACCATAGCCGAAATCGCGGAACTGGATCGCGGCGCGCAGCACCACTTCCTGCTCGGCCTCGGCAAAGACAACCCGCTTGGGGTTCTGCTTGACGCTGGCATAGACGTTGGTGAGCACCGAGGTCGTCGGGTTGAGCCGCGCCTTGAGGCTTTCGCGATAGGCTTCGAAATCCTCGATCGCCTTGCGTGCCACGCCGGTTTCCATCGCCGCCTTGGCCACGGCCGAGGAAACCCGCTCCATCAGGCGCGGATCGAACGGAGCAGGAATGATGTAGTCCAGGCCGAACTGGTGGTTCTTGCCATAGGCGGCAGCCACTTCCTCGGGCACGGGCTCGCGCGCCAGTTCGGCGATCGCAGAAGCCGCGGCGATCTTCATTTCCTCGTTGATCGCGGTAGCCTGCACATCCAGCGCGCCGCGGAAAATGTACGGGAAACCCAGGACGTTGTTGACCTGGTTGGGATAGTCGGAACGGCCGGTGGCGATCACGCAATCCGGGCGCACGGCCTTGGCCGCGTCGGGATTGATTTCGGGATCGGGGTTGGCCATCGCGAAGATGATCGGCTGCGGCGCCATCTTCTTGACCCATTCGGGCTTGAGCGCATCGGCCGCCGACAGGCCCAGGAAAATGTCGGCGCCATCGAGCGCCTCTTCCAGCGTGCGGGCCGGGGTATCGACCGCGTGGGCGCTCTTCCACTGGTCCATGCTGTCGGTACGGCCGCGATAGATCGTGCCCGTGCGGTCGCACATGATCACGTTGTCGTGGCGCACGCCCATGGCCTTGATCAGTTCGGTGCAGGCAATCGCCGCCGCGCCCGCGCCGTTGACCACGACCTTGACCTCGGACATCGCGCGGCCGGTCAGGTGGCAGGCATTGAGCAGGCCGGCGGCGGTGATGATCGCGGTTCCGTGCTGGTCATCGTGCATCACCGGAATCTTCAGCCGCTCGCGCAGGGCCTGCTCGATGATGAAGCATTCCGGGGCCTTGATGTCTTCCAGGTTGATCCCGCCAAAGCTGGGCTCCATCAGGGCGACGGCCTCGATAAAGGCTTCGGGGTCTTCGGTGGCGAGTTCGATGTCGATCGAGTCGACATCGGCAAAGCGCTTGAACAGCACCGCCTTGCCTTCCATCACCGGCTTCGACGCCAAGGCACCCAGATTGCCCAAGCCCAGGATGGCGGTGCCGTTGGAAATCACCGCCACCAGGTTGCCCTTGGCGGTATAGTCATAGGCCGTGGCGGGATTGTCCGCGATGGCCAGCACCGGCACGGCCACGCCGGGCGAATAGGCCAGGCTGAGATCGCGCTGCGTGGCCATCGGCTTGGAGGCGATGATCTCGATTTTGCCAGGCCGGATCGTGTTGTGATAGAAAAGCGCTTCGCGTTCGGTGAAACGGACGTTGCTTTCCTCGGACATTCGCGCACTCCCGGCAGACTGGAAACTCGTCTTGCCCCCTTGCACATTCGAATGCGCTAGGGAAGGCTTGAGCGCGCACGAAATGATCCCTTACAAATCGCGCGCCTGCCATTTGGGCAGGCCCAGCGGCCGCACGGCAAACAGCAGGCTGCGCCCCTGCTGCCACACCAGGCGCAGGCGTGGATCGGGGTTGCGCGGCAGGCCGGTATCGATCAGCCAAACGTAATCGACCCGTTCCACCGGGGCAAAGCGCAGGGCCGAGTCGATCGAGCGCAGCCGCCCGCTGGCGCAGCGCCGCGACCACACGAATTCCGACGGATCGGCCGCGAAATTGCGCGCCGGGCGGAACCGCGGCACGACCATGTGCAGACCGGGTACGGCCCAGTTGTCGTTCACCCAGGCCTGGCGATAGACGCTAGCCAGGCTGGCGAGGTGATCGCGCCGGGTGTTGCGCCACGCTTCCTCCAGGCAGGAATGTTCCACGAACGTGAGGATGCGGGCGCCCGGCTCGATATGTTCGAGCGCGGATAGCTGCTGGCGATAGTCATCGGCATAATCGACGAAGCTGGCCGCCGTGACCACCGTGCGCAGGCCAAGCAGAACCAGCCCGGCATAGGCCACGGCGCGGGCCACGCGCGGGCGCGCGCCGCTCCAGTCCTGCAGGCCCAGCAACAGCATCATCGCCGGGGGCAGCAGGCGCACGTCGACAAAGGCGCTGCCGTTGATATCGCTCGGGATGATCACATAGAGGATCAGCACGCACAGCCCCGGCAGGCCGCGCTGCCAGTTCCACCGCCCGCCCAGCCAGAACCCGCCGAGCAGCAGGATATAGGCGGCGGCCGTGGTGATCACGTCGAGCGCAAACGACTGGTCGCGCAAGGTGATGCCCAGGAACACGCCCTTCTGTTCCCAGCGCCAGGCATTGAGGCTGCGCGCTGGTTCGGGCGAAAACAGCTTCCACAAGACGATGGTCAGCACCGTGGCGAGCAGCGGCCAGCACAGCACGATGAGGCGCCCGGCGGCGGCCTTCCAATCGTGCGTGGCGATCACCGTGCGCCAGCGCGATGGGCGCCACCAGCCGGCCGGCAGGTTGTCCAGTTCGCGGCCAAAGGCATTGGCCCCGACCATCACCGCCAGCAGCAGCCCGCCGATGGCATGGCACAGCATCGCCAGCGGCTGGGCCACCACGAGCAGGCCGGCACGGTCGCGCGGGCGGTCCTCCAGCGCCATCGCCGCGGCAAAGGCGCACAGCGACAAGCCGGTGCCCAGGATATAGTTGAGGAACCCGGTCAGCAGCGGAAAACTGAACACCCACATCAGCGCCCAGGGCGCGCCGTGGCCGCCGCGGGCATTGGCCACCCGCACCGTGGCCAGGCAGCCGCCGGCAAACAGGCCAGTGGCCAGCACCGTGCTCCACCATCCGGCGGCCAGCACGCCCAGCCAGCCGCCCAGCACTTTCATCAGCACGTCGCCGCCGATGTTGAGCGTGAACACCCACTTCCAGCCCAGATACTTGCCCAGCGGGCTATCCGGCCCAGCCGCCTCGATCGCGGCGGCACCCATGTGTCCCGGCACGTCGATCAGCGGCGGCACATCGACCAGCACGAACGGAAAGCAGATCAGCAGCACGCCCAGGATGATCGCCGGCGTTGAAAGCCAGGGCAGACCCCCGCCGCGCCAATCGAGCAGAAACCGGAACCGCTTGGGGGAAACTTGCATCAGGCCTCTTTTGCGCTGCGTCGGGCTGGGGTGGAAACAGGGATGGATACTGGGCGTGGAGCGCCTGCCCTTATCACGCCGATGCCGCCATGGGGAGCCGTGACACCCGCAGGCCGCCCTGCCGGCCTATCCGGCCTGTTCATAAGGCCCGCCTGCGGGTTTGAGAATGCGCGCCGCCTGGGCTAGCGATAGCGCGATGTCCACCCCCGCCCCAACCCCGATGATGGCGCAATATCTGGCGCTCAAGGACCAGGCGCCCGATTGCCTGCTGTTCTATCGCATGGGCGATTTCTTCGAGCTGTTCTTCGATGATGCCCGCCAGGCCGCGCAGATCCTCGATATCGCGCTGACCAGCCGGGGGGAGCATGGCGGCGCGCCGATCCCGATGTGCGGCGTGCCGGTCCATTCGGCGGAAAGCTATCTTGCCCGCCTGATCCGCGCCGGTTGCCGCGTGGCCATTGCCGAGCAGGTGGAAAGCCCGGAAGAGGCCAAGAAGCGCGGTGGCTCCAAGGCCTTGGTGGCGCGCGACATCGTGCGCTTCGTCACCGCCGGCACCCTGACCGAGGAAGCGCTGCTCAACCCGCGCGAATCCAACGTGCTGGCTGCCCTGTGCCCGCTGCGCGACAGCGTCGGCCTCGCCTCGTGCGATATTTCCACCGGGCGGATGGAGCTGGAGGAATGCACGCCCGATCGGCTCGGCGCCGCGCTCGCCCGGCTCGGTGCGCGCGAGATCGTCGCCCCCGATGGCTGGGCCGATGCCCCGCTCGATGCCGTGCCGCGCGACGG
>NZ_KE148368.1:0-456 GCF_000410615.1 Novosphingobium sp. B-7
CTGGGTGCTGCTGCACCTGGCGTTCACCCCGCGCCGCGCCGTGGCGGCCAAGGGCGGCACCGTGCGCTTTGCCAGTCTCGTCGGTCGCGCCGAAATCTGGCTCGACGGCGTGCGCGTCGCGCTCAAGGCCGATCCCGCCCCGGCGCCGCTGGCCATCACCCTGCCGCCGGGTAATGGCGAACGCCTGCTCGATGTGCTGTTTGACAACCGCGTCACGCCCGGTCGCTGCGGCCTGGCCGGCATGGTCAGCCTCGGCACTTAAGCCGGCACCACGCCCCGCCCTGGCCACCGTTCATAGAATGGCTATTGACCGTTAAGGAAAAACTTGCGAGCCTAATATCAACTTGAAAGGTTGAGTTATGGCGAATCCGTTTCCGTTCCATGACTTGGCGCGGCGTGCCAGCCATGATGATCTGCCCGTGGCGATCATCGGCGGCGGGGTCAGCGGCACCCTGC
>NZ_KE148368.1:466-911 GCF_000410615.1 Novosphingobium sp. B-7
CCTTGCTGGCTATCCACCTCGCCCGGCGCGGGGTGCGCGTGGTCATCGTGGAGCGTGATCCCCAGGCGCTGGCCCATGGCCTTGCCTATGGCGCCTGTGGGCCACAGCACCTGCTCAACGTGCGCGCCGGCAACATGAGCGCCTTGCCCGATGATCCCACCCATTTCCTGCGCTGGCTGGGCCACGGCGAAACCGACGCGGCCAACCGCTTTGCCACCCGCGCCAGCTATGGCGCCTATATCGCCAGCCTGCTGGCCAGCGCGCGCGCCGCCATGCCCGATCGCATCACGATCGCGATTGCCAGCGCGCAAGGCGTCACTCCGCTGGGCGATGGCACGCTCCAAGTCGCACTCGATCAGGGCGCGCCGCTCCATGCCCGCGCCGTGGTTCTCGCCCAAGGCAACCTGCCGCCGCAGCGCCACCGCGCGCTGGCCGCCCTGGCACC
>NZ_KE148369.1:0-1372 GCF_000410615.1 Novosphingobium sp. B-7
ACGGCGCTGGGCGGCCCCACCTCGCACAGCGCGATCCTGGCGCGCACGCTGGGGCTGCCGTCAGTGGTGGCGCTAGGCAACGATCTGCTCGCGCTGGGCGCCGGGGCCACGGTGATCGTCGATGGCGATGCTGGCCGCGTCTGGCTCGATCCCACGGCGGCAGACATCGCCAGCGCGCAAGCCTGGATCGATCGGATCGCCGCGCGCCGCCGCGCCCAAGAGGCCGAACGCAGCCGCCCGGCGATCACCACCGATGGGCACCAGGTGGCCATCGCCGCCAACGTCAACCGCCCGGATTCGGTGGCCTTTGCCCTGGCCGAAGGCGCCGAAGGCGTGGGCCTGATGCGCACCGAATTCCTGTTTCTGGAACGCGGCGACACGCCGAGCGAGGACGAACAGGAAGCGATCTATCGCGCCATGATCACCGCGCTGGGTGATGGGCCGGACGGCAACCGCCCGCTGATCGTGCGTGCGCTGGATATCGGCGGAGACAAGCAGGTGCCACATCTGGACCTGCCGACCGAGGAAAATCCGTTCCTGGGCGTGCGCGGCGCGCGGTTGCTGCTGCGCCGGCCCGACCTGCTCGATCCGCAGCTGCGCGCGCTCTATCGCGCGGCAAAGCACGGCGGTGATCTGTCGATCATGTTCCCGATGATCACCTCTACCTGGGAATTGCAGCGGCTGCGCGCGCGTTGCGAGGAAATCCGCGCTGAGCTGGATGCGCCTGCCGTGCCGATCGGCATCATGATCGAAGTGCCGGCCGCCGCCGTCCAGGCTGCGGCGCTCGCCGAACATGCCGATTTCTTTTCGATCGGCACCAATGACCTCACGCAATATACCCTGGCGATCGACCGCCAGAACCCCGATCTGGCTGCAGAGGCAGACAGCCTGCACCCCGCCGTCCTGCGCCTGATCGCCCTGACGGTGGAAGGCGCTGCCACCCACGGCCGCTGGGTGGGCGTGTGCGGCGGTCTTGCCGGCGATCCGTTCGGCGCGGCGCTGCTCACCGGCCTGGGGGTAAGCGAACTGTCGATGACCCCGCGCGACATTCCCGCCGTGAAGGCGCGGCTACGCGGCGCCAGCATGGCTGATCTGCAAGACCTGGCGCGCCGCGCGCTGGCCCAACCCGGCGCCGCGCAAGTGCGCGCGCTCGACGCAGGAGCGGCCTGATGCGCGTTCATACCCTCACGCTCAATCCCGCGATCGACGAGACGATCACGCTCGATCGCCTGGTGCCCGGCCAGGTCCACCGCGCCCGTGGCGTGCGCCAGAATGCCGGGGGCAAAGGCATCAACGTGGCCAGCTGCCTGGCCGATTGGCGTACCCCGGTTTCGGCCCACGGCCTGCTCGGCCGCGACAATGCCGCCCCGTT
>NZ_KE148369.1:1409-1780 GCF_000410615.1 Novosphingobium sp. B-7
GATGCCATGGTGCGGGTGGATGGCGCCACGCGCGTCAACCTCAAGCTGGTCGATGCTGACGATACCACCGACATCAATCTCGATGGCCTGGCGGTGACCGATGAAACCCTTGCCACCGTGCTCGATGGGCTGACGGCCATGGCCGCACCGGGAGACATGGTGGTTCTGGCGGGCAGTCTCCCCCCCGGCTGCCCGCCAGCCTGCTATGCCACGCTGGTGGCGCGGCTGCGCGCACAGGGCGTGCACGTGCTGCTCGATGCCAGTGGTGATCCGCTGGCGCGCGCGCTGACCGCGCCCGTGCTGCCGCACGTGATCAAGCCCAACCGCGATGAACTGGCCGCCTGGGCCGGAGAGGCACTGCCCGATTGCAC
>NZ_KE148370.1:0-350 GCF_000410615.1 Novosphingobium sp. B-7
ACCCCGGCGCGGGCGCGGCGGGCGCGCAGCCAGGGCGCCAGCAACGACCACGCCAGCCAGGCCAGCGCCGCCAGCCCGACCACGCAGATCATCACCAGCAACAGTTGTTCAGACCGGGCGAGGGCAAGGCCCAGCGGCAGGAACACATGCAGGTTGATCCATTCCAGCACCTGCGCCAGCGCATTGACCAGGGCCTGCAACCAGTGCGGCGGCACATAGGGGGGATCGGCGGGGGGGGGCGGCACCGGCGCAAACTGGATATCGCCCATGCCCCGCACCGTCTGCCAGGCGTGCTCGGCACGGGCAGCATCTGCCTGCGCCGTTGTGGCGGGGGCCTGCGCGGGGGGGGG
>NZ_KE148370.1:360-1782 GCF_000410615.1 Novosphingobium sp. B-7
GGTCACGGCCCTTGCGGCCGCTGCAACGGTGCTCACATCTCCGTTCGTTGCATGCCGCCGCGCGCGCCGCAAGCGCAGATTGGACCGCTTGCCCGAAGGCCCGGTTCAACCCCGCTCACGCTCCAGCGGATACGAGCCAAGAATGCGCAAGTCCTTGGCAAAATAGGCCAGTTCCTCAAGCGCGCGATCCACCGCCGGGTCGCCTGGCGCGCCGACGATATCGGCATAGAACATCGTGGCGGCAAAGCTGGCGCCCTTTTGATAGCTTTCCAGCTTGGTCATGTTGACGCCGTTGGTGGCAAAGCCACCCAGCGCCTTGTAGAGCGCGGCGGGGATGTTGCGCACCTCGAACACGAACGTCGTCAGCGCCTGGCCGGCGCGCGAATCCCCGTTGAGCGTGGCCGGATCGCGCGGCGTTTTCGACAGCAGCACGAACCGCGTGGTGTTGTCGTGCGCGTCCTCGATGTCTTCGGCCAGCAGGTCCAGCCCATAGAGTTCGGCAGCGATGCGCGGGGCAATGGCGGCAATGCCGGCCTCTGCGCTTTCGGCCACCAGCGCGGCGGCGCCGGCGGTATCGGCATAGGCCATCGGCACGATTCCCCGCTCGCGCAGGTAGAAACGGGACTGGCCCAACGCCTGGGGATGGCTGTAGGCCGCGCCGATCTGCCCGGCGCCAGGCCGCGCCATCAGGCAGTGGTGAATGTCGAGGAAATGCTCGGCCACGATCGACAGCCCGCTTTCGGGCAGCAGGAAATGGATATCGGCCACGCGGCCATGCTGCGAATTCTCGATCGGGATGATCGCCTGGCCGGCGCGCCCGTCCTTTACCGCATCGAGTGCATCCTCGAACGAAAAGCACGGCAGCGGCAGTCCATCGGGCATCACTTCCATCGCCGCCCGGTGCGAATTGGCGCCCGGCGCACCCTGAAACGCCACGGCGCGGCCCGGATCGGCCGCAGCAGCGGCACTCATGCGATCGACAAGCAGGCGGGCAGGTTCAGGAAAACTTTGCATGGCTGCTGCCGTTAGGCGCAATTTCGGCCCTTGGGCAAGCGCAATCCCGCGCAAATGCTGGCCGGAATGCAGCCGGGACAAGCATGAAATTTGTTCTGGATCACAGACGCAGTTTCCCTTGCGGCTCTAATCGCACTTGCGCCGGCGCGGGGGGCTGATTATCCCACCCGCAAAAGGTGCGTATCGGCAGCGGGCCGAAAATGCGTGCGATAAATGGGGCTGGGAATGGACGACCGTTTCAATACGATCGCAGGATGGACCTTGTTTGGTGGTATCGTGGCCCTTGGCCTTTCAACGTTGTCCGCCCATTATTTTCTTGCTGACAAGCACGAACGCCCGGAAAAGATGGGCTATGCCATCGCCGGGGTAGAGCCGGAAGGCGGCGCCGCAGCGGCCGCTGCGGTCGAG
>NZ_KE148370.1:1792-7807 GCF_000410615.1 Novosphingobium sp. B-7
AGCCGATCGCCAACCGCCTGGCCAAGGCCGATGCCGCCAAGGGCGAGGCGATCTTTGCCAAGTGCAAGGCCTGCCACACCATCGACCAGGGCGCGGCCAACGGCATCGGTCCCAACCTGTGGGGCGTGGTGGGCGATGCCCGTGCCGAAGGGCGCGGCGGCTATGCCTTCTCCGATTCGCTCAAGTCCAAGACCGGCAAGTGGGATTTCGCCTCGCTCGACGAATGGCTGACCAATCCCAAGAAGTTTGCCGACGGCACCAAGATGTCGTTCGCCGGCCTGTCCGATCCGATGGATCGCGCCAACGTGATTCTCTATCTCAACTCCAAGGGCTCCAACCTGCCCCTGCCCGCGCCCGAAGCGGTGCCGGCAGCCGGCGCGGCCCCGGCGGGCGCAGCAGCCCCGGCGGCGATGGTTGGCGATGCGGCCAAGGGCGAGAAGGTCTTTGCCAAGTGCATGGCCTGCCACACCATCGAGCAGGGCGGCGCCAATGGCATTGGCCCCAACCTTTATGGCGTGGCCGGTGATGCCATTGCCGAGGGCCGCGGCGGCTATGCCTTCTCCGACGCGCTCAAGGCGCACAAGGGCGTGTGGGACCAGGCCACGCTTGACCAGTGGCTGAGCGGCCCGGCCAAGTTCGCGCAGGGCACCAAGATGACCTTTGCCGGCCTCACCAGCGCGCAGGACCGCGCCGACGTGATCGCCTATCTCAACAGCAAGGGTGGCAAGCTGAGCCTGGGCGCCGCCGCACCGGCGGCCGCGCCGGCCAAGTAAGCCACCTCGCCCATTTGAGGAATCAGAAACCCCGCCTGCCCTGTCAGGCGGGGTTTCTTCTTTGGCGCTGATGGCTAAGGCTCGCGCCATGTCTTCGCTTGCGTCTCTGGCCAGCCGCCTTTCGCTGCCCACCACCGCCACGGCCCCGTTCTGCCCATCCGAGGTGCGCGGCACCGTCGCCGTCGCCCCACAAGGCCCGTGGTGGCGCGTGCTGTGGCAGGCGGCGGGGCCCGGCCTGCTGGTGGCCGTGGGCTATATGGACCCGGGCAACTGGGCCACCGATATCGCCGCCGGGTCGCAGTTTGGCCATGGCCTGCTGTTCGTGGTGCTGGCCTGCGGGCTGGCGGCAATCGTGCTGCAATCGCTGGCGATGCGGGTGGGCCTGGCAAGCGGCCAGGATCTGGCCCAGCTGGCCCGCCGCCACTATTCCCCCGCCGCCTGTCGCGCGTTGTGGCTGCTGGCCGAACTGGCGATCATTGCCACCGACATTGCCGAAGTGCTGGGCGCGGCGCTGGCGTTGCACCTGCTGTTCCGGGTGCCGCTATGGGTGGGCGTGCTGCTGACCGGGCTGGATACGCTGATCGTGCTTGGCCTCAAGGGCCATGGCTTTCGCCAGCTTGAGGCGATCGTGCTGGGGCTGATCGCCACGATCACGCTGTGCTTTGGCGTGCAACTGGCGATCGTGGGGGTGGATGGTGCCGCGCTGGCCGCCGGCGCCGTGCCCGATCTGGCGCGCCTCGCTCAGCCCGGCGCGCTGGTTCTGGCGATCGGTATTCTGGGGGCGACAGTCATGCCCCACAATCTCTACCTGCATTCCAGCGTGGTGCAGACGCGGCTGGGCGATCGGTCAGAGCAAGGCACGCGCCGCGCCCTGCGCCTGGCCGGCGCCGATACGGTGGTTTCGCTGCTGCTGGCGACACTCGTCAACGTCGCGATCCTGGTGCTGGCGGCAGAGGCCTTCCACGGCCATGGCCACCGCGATGTCGGCTCGATCGAGGATGCCTGGCGGCTGCTGGCGCCGATCACCGGGGCCGGCCTGGCGCCGCTGCTGTTCGGCGTGGCGCTGCTTGCCGCTGGGCAAAGCGCCACGTTCACCGGCACGGTCGCGGGTCAGGTGGTGCTGGAGGGTTTCCTCGACCTCAAGATTCCCTGCTGGCAGCGCCGCATCCTTACCCGCGCGCTGGCGATCGTGCCGGCGCTGGCCGGGGTGCTGTGGCTGGGCCAGGGCGCGGTGGGGAAATTGCTCGTGGCTACGCAGGTCGTGCTGTCGCTGCAATTGCCGTTTGCGATCTGGCCGCTGCTGCGCTTTGCCGGCAACCGCCAGGTGATGGGCCGCTTCGCCGCGTCGCGGCTTATGCTCGCGATCGGCTGGCTGCTGTTCGTGCTGATTCTGCTGGCCAATCTGGCGCTGGTTGCCGGGCTGTGAAGGGGGCGCGTTGCCCCCTTCACCCCTGCCTTACGCGGCCGAGGCGTTAACGCCCATGCTGGTGAGGTAGCGCTTGATGTTGCGCGCGGCCTGGCGCAGCCGCTGCTCGTTTTCGACCATGGCGATGCGGACAAAGCCCTCGCCATCCTCGCCATAGCCCACGCCCGGTGCCACGGCGACTTCGGCCTGGGTCAGCAGCTGCTTGGAAAACTCCAGGCTGCCCATGTGCTTCAACGCCGGCGGCAGCGGCGCCCACGCAAACATCGAGGCCTTCGGGCTGGGAATCTCCCACCCGGCGCGGCCGAACGCTTCCACCATCACGTCGCGGCGCTTCTGGTAGAGCTTGCGGTTCTGCTCGACGATATCCTGCGGGCCGTTGAGCGCGGCGCAGGCCGCCGCCTGGATCGGCGTGAACGCGCCGTAATCGAGATAGGATTTCACGCGGGTCAGCGCGGCGATCAGGCGCTTGTTGCCCACGGCAAAGCCCACGCGCCAGCCGGCCATGGAAAAGGTCTTGGACATCGAGGTGAATTCCACCGCCACGTCCTTGGCACCCGGCACTTCCAGGATCGAGCGGGTCGGCTGGCCATCGAAATAGAGTTCGGAATAAGCGAGGTCCGACAGGATCCAGACCTTGTTCTCCTTGGCCCAGGCCACCAGGCGTTCGTAGAATGCCAGGTCGACCGTCTCGGCCGTGGGGTTGGACGGATAGTTGACGATCAGGATCGACGGGCGCGGCACGGTGAAGGCCATCGCGCGATCGAGCGATTCCCAATAGCGTTCGTCGGGCGTGGTCGGCACCGACCGGATCGTGGCACCAGCGATGATGAAACCGAAGGTGTGGATCGGGTAGGACGGATTGGGCGCCAGCACCACGTCACCAGGCGCGGTGATCGCGGTGGCCAGGCTCGCCAAGCCTTCCTTCGATCCCATCGTCATGACGACTTCGGTTTCCGGGTCCAGATCCACGTTGAAACGGGTGCCGTAATAGTTCGCCTGCGCCTTGCGGATGCCGGGGATGCCCTTGGACGCGGAATAGCCATGGGCCGAAGGCTTTTGCGCCACTTCGCACAGCTTTTCGATCACATGCGCGGGCGGCGGCAGATCGGGGTTGCCCATGCCCAGGTCGATGATGTCCCGTCCGCTGGCGCGGGCTGCGGCCCGCATCGCGTTGACTTCGGCGATGACATAGGGCGGCAGGCGCTTGATGCGGTAGAACTCTTCTTCCACGGGCATGACTCGTAATGCTTGCCGGCAGGATTGCCGGGACCGCCCCCTTACGCCAATCGATCCGCTTCGCCAATCATGGGCTGCACCGCGCGCCTTGTTGCAGCGCCGCTCTCGCGCTTTGCGATGCGAAGCGGCTTGCCGCCCGTGCCGCCCGCGCGCAAAAGGGCGAACGTCCATGGTCCGGGTATGCCACGGTGACCGGCGCCAGGTGACAGGGACCGAAAGTCACGAGGGAAAGTTCGTCCATGCGCGAAACGGGTAATGCCAATACGCCGGTTGCCACCGACAACGCGGTATTCGAAGACCTTTTCCGCCTTCAGGCCGAGGCGATGCAGGCCCTGGCCGCGCCGTTCCTGCCCACTGCCCATGCCAAGGCCCCCGATCCGGGCGATTTCCAGCACTGGGCGATGTCGGGCGCCAAGCTGCAGAAGATGTGGCTGGATTTCATGGCCGAACAGACCGCCGTGGCAGAGCCGGCCTGGCTACGCATGGTCGATGGCGGCCGCTGGAAGCAGATGTTCGATGAATGGGCCGGGACGATGCCGATCACCCAGGCCGAAACGCAGGCGCGGCTGTGGGACGAAAGCCTGCAATTGTGGAACCGGGTGATCGAACTCTATGCCCCGCAAGGGGCGGTGCCGGCAAAGGCGCCGGCCGACGTGGCGCCCGATGCCCTGCCGCGCCGCGATCGCCGCTTTGCCGATCCGCGCTGGCGCGAACAGCCGTGGTTCGCCCTGCTCCACCAGACCTATCTGCTGCTGGCCGAACGGCTGGAAGACATGGCGCAGGAGATTTCCGGCCTGGAGCCCGAGCGCCATGGCCAAGTGCGCTTCATGACGCGGCTGATCACCGAGGCGCTGTCGCCAGCCAATTTCCCGATGACCAACCCGCTGGTGATCGAACGCACCCTGGCCACGCGGGGCGAAAACCTGGTCAAGGGGGTCGAGCATCTGCTGGCCGACCTGCGCCGCGGACAATTGAGCCACACCGATGGCGAGGCGTTCGAGGTGGGCCGCAACATCGCCACCACCGCGGGCAAGGTGGTGCACGAAACGCCGCTGTTCCAGCTTATCCACTACACCCCCACCACCGACCAGGTCGCGGCCGTGCCGCTGCTGATCTTTCCGCCGTGGATCAACCGGTTCTACATCCTCGATCTCAACCCCAAGAAAAGCTTCGTGTCGTGGGCGCTGGACCAGGGGCTGAGCGTGTTCATGGTCTCGTGGAAATCGGCTGACGCCAGCATGGCCGATGTGACCATGGACGATTACGTGCGCGCCCAGATCGAAGCGATCGACGTGGTGCGCCAGAAGCTGGCGGTTCCCACGGTGCACACCATCGGCTATTGCGTGGCCGGCACCACGCTGGCTGCCACGTTGGCCGTGCTGGCCCGGCGCGGCGAGGCCGACAAGGTCGCCTCGGCCACGTTCTTTACCGCGCAGGTCGATTTCAGCGAGGCGGGAGAGCTGTGCCACTTCGTGGACGACGCGCAGTTGCGCTGGCTCGAAAGCCTGGAGACCGATGGCTATCTCGACGGGCGCTATCTCGCCGCCACGTTCAACCTGCTGCGCGGGCCAGACCTGATCTGGAACTATGTGATCAACAACTACCTGCTGGGCGAGGATTATCCGGCGTTCGACCTGCTCTACTGGAACGGTGACACCACCAACCTGCCCGCGCGCTGGCACCGCGCCTATCTGAGCGAGCTATATCGCGACAACCAGCTGGTAGTGCCCGACGCGCTGAGCGCCGATGGCACCCCGATCGACCTGCACCGCATCACCACGCCCTGCTATATCCAGGCCGGGCGGGAAGACCACATCGCGCCGGCGAACAGCGTGTGGAAGCTGACCCGGCACCTGGCCGGGCCGTGGAAATTCGTGCTGGCCGGATCGGGGCATATCGCCGGCGTGGTCAACCCGCCGGCCGCTGGCAAGTACCAGTACTGGACCAACCCGGGCGAACCCGCCAGCCTCGAGGCGTTCGTAGCTGGCGCCCAGGAAACCAAGGGCAGCTGGTGGCCGGATTGGCGCGCCTGGCTGGCCGATCTGGACGGTGACACGGTGCCGGCCAAGGGCGCCCGCGTGCCCGGCCGCAACGCAATAGAAGACGCGCCCGGGCGATATGTGCGCATGCGATGACGGCGCCGCAACAAGCCGGGCGACACGTTTAGGCAACGTTGCGCAATTACCTCCAAGATGGATATTGTGCACTGCACAAAAACCTTGACTTCCGCCAGCGCATTCCTATTTTTTGCAATGCAGCAGAGGTAAGGCCGTTCCCGGCTTGAGTCGTCGCCGTGGTGCGACCCTCGGGCCAATCCGGTCCCTGCCTCGCCGCATTGCAGGAGCCGTAACGCCATGGCCGATCAAACCAAGGACGAAGGGACGCTTCCCGACGTGACGCCCAGCCCCGCCCCCCAGGCGGATGGCGCAGCGCCCGTCGTGGCTGCCGATCCCGCCCCCGCGGTCGAACCGACCGTCGCAGCGGCACACGCGACGGAGCAGGCAGAACCGACAACCGCCGCCCGTCGTGCACGCAAGCTCGTGACCCCTGCAGTGGCATCGGCAGAGCCGGCGCCCGCCA
>NZ_KE148371.1:0-334 GCF_000410615.1 Novosphingobium sp. B-7
GGGGCAGACAAGGCCGCGCTGGTGCAGCGCCTGGGCGCCGACGCGGCGATCGACCACCGCGTGGCGCCCGATGCACTGGCCGCCGCGCTCGATGCCGCAGCGCCGCAGGGCATCGATGTCTATTTCGACAATGTCGGCGGGCCGCTGCTCGACCTCGTCCTGCCGCGCATGCGCGAAGGCGGACGCATCGCGCTGTGCGGGATGATCGCGCAATACAATGATGCCGATCATCCCCACGGCGTGACGCAGCTATGGCAACTGGTGGTCAAGCGGCTGACCTTGCGCGGTTTCCTCACGTATGACCATGCCGATCGCCTGGCCGAGGCGCAGGCCA
>NZ_KE148371.1:452-926 GCF_000410615.1 Novosphingobium sp. B-7
CCGGCAAGACGCTGGTGGAAATCTGACCAACCGACCACCGACAAGGAGCAACGCGCCGTGGAAGAGCAAGTCTGGCACCCGATCGGCAGCGCAGACCATATTGCCGAGGGCAAAGCCAGCGTGCACGCAGTCGGCGGCTGGCAGGTGCTGCTGACGCGCCATGAAGACGCGATCGTGGCCGTCAACGACCGCTGCACCCACGCCGCCGCGCGCCTTTCCACCGGCCGCATCCGCCGCGGCGCGCTGATGTGCCCGCTTCACGGCGCGCGGTTCGACCTGGCTGACGGCCACTGCATCGGCGGCGCCTATCCGGCGCTGCGCCGCTTCCCCGTGCGCGAAAGCGATGGCGTGGTAGAAGTCGCCGTGCCTGCCACGCCGCCCGGCATGGATGAAATGCCCGTCGATCATTGAGGGCTTCGGCTGGTCGCTGAAACCCTCAACCCTCGCGATCAGCCCTTGAACACCCCATGCCGC
>NZ_KE148371.1:1117-1452 GCF_000410615.1 Novosphingobium sp. B-7
CATCGTCAGAGGCGGCGGTCAGGAACGTGGGCGGCGTACCGGCGCCCCCCCGCTGTTCCACCGAGCCTGCCCGCGCGGCCGCCGCCGGGGCGCCGGGACCCAGCAGGTTGTCGCGCGAACCGGCGTGGACGAATGTCTCGCTCAAGGTGATCACCGGATAGATCAGCCCGGCGAGGTCAGGCCGCGCCGAAAGCGCGTCGGCCGCGTCGCGCGGGGCATAGGTCTGTTCGGCAAAGCGCGTCGCCAGGCTGCCGGCCAGGTGCCCGCCGGCCGAAAAGCCCAGCACTGCCACCCGCGCCGGGTCGATGCCGAATTCGCCGGCGCGATGGCGCACC
>NZ_KE148371.1:1763-12308 GCF_000410615.1 Novosphingobium sp. B-7
CAAGATGGCCGGAGCGCCCGGCGCGGCACCGGGCCACAGCGGAATTGAGGGGCCGCCATAGTGGATCGCCGTGGGGCCGGCGCTCGCCTTGGGGCTGGCGGCGGCAAGCGCGCCCAGCGTGGCGAGGCCGCCAAGCAAGGCGCGGCGCGAGGGCGCGATCGTGGTGGTCATCGGTCGGTCCTTTCGCTCAGACCAGGCGATTGGTGCGGATGACTTCGCGATACCAGTCCGCGCTCATCTTGGGGGCGCGCTTCTGCGTGGCGAAATCGACGTGGTGGATGCCAAACAGCTTGGTATAGCCATCTTCCCATTCGAAATTGTCCATCAGGCTCCACAGGAAATAGCCCTTCACCGGCAGCCCCTCGCGCGTGGCGCGCTGCAGGTGGGTGAGGTAGTTGCGCAGGTACATCACGCGATCGGCGTCATAGACCTTGCCATCGGCGGCCACGGCATCATCGGCAGAACAGCCGTTTTCGGAAATGTACAGCGCCTTGGGCTTCCACAGGTCGTTGATGGTGCGCAGCCCCCAATACATCACCTCGGGCGTGACATAGAGCCAGGGCGAGGCCATGCGCGGCGACTGCGGCAGGTGCGGCAGGATCTCATAGCCGCCGGGCTTGCTGGCATCGGCGCGCACGGTGTTGCCGGTGTAGATATTGACCGAAACGAAATCGAGCGGGCTGCCGATCGCGGCCATGTCGCCGGCCTGCACTTTGGGCGCGTCCTTGCCCTGCGCGGCCAGGTAGCTGTCGATGTAGCGGCCTTCCATGATGGCGGTGAGGAACATGGCGTTTTCCTCGCGCACCGCGCGCTTGACCGCGTCGATATGCTCGGGCGTTTCCAGCGCAGGCACAAAGATCGTCGCGTTGTCCGCCAGGCCCACCTGCGTGCCGGGGCGGGCATGGGCGCGGATCGCCTGCACGCCCAGGCCATGGGCCAGCACGCCATGGTGGCGCACCTGGTTAACTTCGCCCATCGGCAGCTTGAGGCCGGGCGCCTTGCCCCCGGTCATATAGCTCAGGTCGGTAAAGCAGCGCAGCTCGTTGACCGTCATGACATGCTTGACGCGGTCGGTCAGCTTGCCGGCCATGAACCCGGCATAGTCGGCAAAGGCCAGCGCGGTGTCACGGTTCTGCCAGCCGCCGGGCAGCGCGGCGGGCAGGTCCCAGTGGAACAGCGTGACATGCGGGGTGATGCCGGCGGCCAGCAGGCCATCGACCAGGCGGTTGTAGTAATCCAACCCCTTGGCATTGGGCTTGCCCTTCCCTTCCGGGAAGATGCGCGACCAAGCCACCGAAAAGCGATAGGCCTTGACGCCCAGTGCCTTCATCAGGGCAATATCCTCGGGATAGCGGTGATAGCTGTCGCACGCCACATCGCCGGTATCGCCGTGGGCAACCTTGCCGGGGGTGTGGGAAAAGATATCCCAGTTGGTGGGCCCTCGCCCGTCTTCCTTCACCGCGCCTTCGATCTGATAGGCTGCGGTGGCGCAGCCCCAGGCAAAATCGGCCGGGAATGCCAGGTCATCGCCCGCGCCCGTCGCGGTGCCGGCCGCAGTTGCGGTTTGTGCCAGCACGGGGTGCGTCCCGCCGATCGATGCGCCCAGGGCGGCCACGCCCAACCCACGGCCCAGATCGCGACGACTGATTCTGCTCATGCTGTCCTCTTCCTTGATAGTGTTCTGGCTTGGTTGTGTTCTGGCGCGAAAGTGTGCGGATCACTGCACCAGATCAGGCCGCCAGGGCCAATGCCAGGGCTGCTGCCAATCGGGCTCGAACCCCCGTATTCTCGGCAATGGTTACGCTATCATTGCCCCTGCTGACAATGCCTGTGTTTGACAAAATCGATTGCTGCGCGCTCGCCGGCCGTGCGCCGCCTGTGCAATCGGCTAGGCGCCGTGGCCCTGCCCCCCGGCTATGGTCGGCGCCAAAGCCATAACGGGAGAGACCCCCATGCCCTTTGCCGGCCCCGCCGAAGATCGCCTGGCCTTGCGCGAACTGCTCGAAACCTATGCCGATGCGGTCACGCGCTGCGATGCCCAGGCCTGGGGGGAAACCTGGGCCGAGGATGCGCAATGGTCGCTGCCCGATTATCCCGAAATTGGCACCACCTGTGGCCGCGCCGCGATCGTGGCGATGTGGGTGGAAGCGATGAAGCATTATCCCGGCATCATGTTCGAAGCCTGGCCCGGCAGCATCGTGGTCGATGGCGATCGCGCCACGCTGCGGTCCTACACTGCTGAGGTCTATGACTGGCCCGATGGCGTGCACCGCGATCGTGGGCAGTATGACGATGAATGCCTCCGCATCGATGGCCGCTGGTATTTCAAGGCGCGCACGTTCCGCAACATCCACCGGCAGATCGCGCCGAAGGGTTTGTAATGCCTATCATTCGCCATCACGCCGGGCTGCGCGCGCTGGTGGCGGTGCGTGGCCATCCGTTTGATCGCACCGGCTTTGATGCCATGTTCCAGGCGATGGACGGCGTCAGCGCGACGATGGTGGACCAGCCCGCCGCCGCCCTGCTGATGAACCCCGATGGCATGGCCGAATTCGACGTGCTGGTGCTCTACGACATGCCCGGCCTCGATTTCGAAGCAGCCGAGCCGCCCGCCATGCTGGCGCCCTCGCCGCAGTTGCAGGCCGGCTTTCGCGCGCTGCTGGAACAGGGCAAGGGCGTGGTGGCGCTGCACCATGCGCTGGCGGCCTGGCCCACCTGGGCCGACTATCATGAATGGCTGGGCGGCCAGTTCCTGTACCGGCCGGCCATGGTGCGCGGCCAACTTGCGCCCGACAGCGGCTATCGCCACGATGTAGCCTATACTGCCCAGACCCATGCCCATCCCGTTACCCACGGAATCCCCACGGAATTTCCTGTGGTGGACGAGCTTTATCTGGCGCAGGTCTTTGCCGATGAGGTGGTGCCGCTGCTCACCTGCGATGCGCCGTTCACGCGCGATCACTTCTGGTCGGCAGACCTTGCCGTGCGCGGCACGATGTTTGCCAACCACGGCTGGGACCATCCGCCCGCCCCACCGCTGATCGGCTGGGCCAAGCAAGCGCTGGCCAGCCGGCTGGTCTATCTCCAGCCCGGCGATGGCCCCGGCGCATGGAACAGCGCGCCCTATCGCACCCTGCTGGAAAACGCGATGCGCTGGGTGGCGCACCAGGACCTGCGTTGAGCCAATATATACTACGTCACCCCGGACTTGATCCGGGGTCCGCTTCTTAGTCACTGGCACAACGCCTTGAAAAACAAGCGTCACCCCGGGTCAAGCCCGGGGTAACAGTGGTGAAAAGGACCTCAGCGCGCGGTCATCCCGCCGTCCACCACGAACTCTGCGCCGGTGATATAGCGTGCCTCGTCCGACGCGAGGAACAGGTTCATGTTAGCGATATCTTCGGGCGCGCCCATATAGCCCATCGGCACCAGGCCCATCACCGCGTCATAGTTGGCGGCATTGTCTTCCAGCGCCACGCCCTGGATATTGGTGGCGATCATGCCCGGATGCACCGTGTTGCAGCGGATGCCGTCGGTGGCCCCTTCCAGTGCGACAACCTTGGAAAACAGCCGCACCCCGCCCTTGCTGGCGGCATAGGCGGCGCAGCCTGGCACGCCGATCAGGCCGGCGACCGAGGAGATATTGATGATCGACCCGCCGCGCGCGCGGCCATCGGCGCCCGGGCGGCGCATCATCACGAACGCGCGCTGCGTGCCCTGGAACACGCTGTTGAGGTTCACGTCGTTCTGCCGCAGCCAATCGGCCGTGGTCACCTTGTCAAACTCGCCCAGCACGGCGATACCGGCATTGTTGACGATAATGTCGAGCGCCCCATCGGCGGCATCGATCGCGGCGATCACCCGGTCCCAATCGGCTTCCGAGGTCACGTCATGCGCCAGCGCCGTGGCCACCCCGCCGGCATCGCGGATCGATTGCGCCACCTGTTCCGCGCCGGCCAGATCGCGATCGGTGACATAGACCCGCGCGCCTTCCTGGGCAAAGCGGATGGCCGTGGCACTGCCCAGCCCGGGCACCGATGCCCCGCCGGTAACGAGGGCGATCTTGCCTTCCAAGCGCTTCATGCTGTTTCCTTTCTTGTGCGACCTTGGCAGGGGCCGGGACCAGGCGCGGCCCGATCCCGACCGGCCATCAGAACTTGAAACCGATCGTGCCGCCATAGGTGCGCGGTTCGAGCGCCATGCCGAATGACCACAGCCCCGCCACGGTAAAGGCATGGGTGGTGGTGCGGATATCGGCAAGGTTGCGCCCGAACACGCGCAGATAGGCATCAGTCTTGTTGATCTTGAAATTGAGCGTCAGGCTGGCATCGACCAGATCCTGGGTCACCGTACGCACGCGCGCATCGTTGCCGCTCACGATCTGGCCGGGCGTGCCGAGCGCCGTGGTGCCCGCCGCGCTCGATGCGATCGAGATCTGCTCGTCATAGGGGCTGATGTGCCGCCACGACAGCGAGCTGACCACGCTGCCGAAATCGGTGGGGACGGTATAGTCGCCGCTGATCGAGCCCGAGAACGTGGGCGCATAGATCAGGCGGTTGGCGGTGTAATCGAACGGCGTGATCGTGGTACCGACCAGGCCGCCCACCACGAAGCGGCGGAAGTGCGACTGCATCAGCGCGGCCGAGGCCGTGATCTTGAAGTTGGAGCTGACGCGCAGCGAGCCGTCGAACTCGATCCCCTTGATCAGCGCGCCGCCCGGCACGTTGCTGGTGATCGTCTGGTTGCCGGTGGAGCAGGCGCACGGGATCGTCGTGTTCTGCTGCATGTTCTTGTAATCAGAGATATAGCCGGCCAGGTTGATGTTCAGGCGGTGATCGAACAGATCAAGCTTGGCACCCACTTCATAGGAATCGAGCGTTTCGGGCTGGAACGGCCGGGTGGCATAGTTCGCGTCGCCCGCGCGCGGGCTGAACCCGCCGGAACGATACCCGCGCGACCAGCTGGCATAGAACATCGCATCGGAATTGGGGCGATAGTCGATGCCCACCTTGGGCGTGAACTTGGAGAAGTTGGCCGAACCGGGCGGGAATGGCGCCCCGAGGAAGCCATTGGCCAGGTACTTGTAATCGTGCGACCAGCGCCCGCCGAACGAGAGGCGTACCTTGTCGATGATCGCCCAGTTGAAATCGGCAAAGGCGGCATAGCTTTCCGACTTGGCGTTTTCGATCTGCGGCGCCGGGTCAAACGTGCACGGCGGGGTGTTGGGCGAAAAGCCGAACACGCGCGAGCACTGCTTGAAATCATACTTGCTGTTGAAATAGAACCCGCCGATCACATAGTCCAAACCCTGGATCAGGTTGCCGGCGGCGCGCAGTTCCTGGCTCCACTGCGTGTAGTTCTGGATGCGATCGACGTAATAGAGATCGGTGGACGAACCGTCGAAATCCTGGGTCTGCCGCTCGGCACTGTGGCGCCAGCCAGTGATCGAGGTCAACTTAACGCTGCCCAGGTTATAGTTCATTTCCAGCGTGGCATCGGGGGCGTGATAGGTGCTGAGCGCCGGCTGGCCGAACGTGGTATAGAGATCGGTGGTGGTGTTGCGGTTGCATTCTTGCGCCGGCTCGAACGCGCAGAACACTTCGCCGGTCTTGGCCAGGTTGCTCACCACCGGCACGAACGACTGGATCACGTTCTCGATAGTGAACTGCGCGGTAAAATCGGAATCGGCCGGCTTGAACAGGATCGTGCCGCCAAAGCTGTCACCCTTGGACGCGCCGTCAGAACGGTTGTAGGTGGCATTGTGATAGAAACCATCGCTCTGGTTGTGGAAGTACCACAGCTTGAGGCCCAGGGTTTCGCCATTGCCGAAATTGCCGATCGCCTTGCCCGACCAGGTATTCCAGCGACCATAGGTGAACTCGGCCTTCATGCCCGCGGTCATGGTCGGCTTGCTGCGCGTGATATTGACCACGCCGCCGATGGTATTGGCGCCAAACAGCGTGCCCTGCGGCCCGCGCAGCACTTCGATCTGGGCAATATCGAACGCGTCCTGCAACTGGCCGGTGTTGGTGCCGATGGTCACGCCATCGACGACCACGCCGACCGTCGGCGTCTGGCTCTTTTCGATGTCGGCATAGGTCAACCCGCGGATAGACAGGTTGGCCGCCTGGGCACCGGAATTCTGCTGGGTGATCAGCAGGCCGGGCGCCGCGCCCTGCAGATCGCCGATGTTCACCGCGGCCTTGTTTTCCAGCATCGCGGCATTGACCGCGGTGATCGCCACCGGCGTGGTCTGCAGCGATTCCGCGCGGCGGCGGGCGGTCACGATGATGGCGTTGGTGTCTTGCGAGACGGCGCTATCGGCCTGCGGGGCAGCATCGGCCGCCGGCGCTTGCGGCGCAGGCGCCCCTTCGGCCAGGGCCAGCCCGGGGAACAGCGGCACGCTGACCCCGGCCAGAAGCACGCACGCAGCACGATTGGCAAAGCAGCCTTTCATCCTCTCACTCCCCCAGTATCTTTATCCCGCAGGGTTCTTGCCCCTTGATGATGGGAACCTATGCCGGGGAGGGCACGCACACCTACTGCAACAAATCATAGGTGCTTGCCCCGGGGTTTGGGCCAAGCTGCAAGCACATGATCGGGGCTGGCCAAGGCAGCCCCGCCGGATTGGGAGAGCAATGATGAACCCCCTGGAAAATCGCCGTTTCCTGTTGCAACGGCGCCCACACGGCACACCACAGCGCGATGACTTCCACCTGGAAACCGGCGCCGTGCCAGCTGCCCCGCAAGGCGGCATGGTAGTGCGCAACCATTTCATCTCGCTCGATCCGGCGCAGCGCGGATGGATGGACGATGCGCCCAGCTATATGCCGCCGATCGCGCTGGGCGATGCCGTGCGCGCCACCACGGTGGGTCGGGTGCACGAGTCGCGCAATCCCGATTTCGCGGTGGGCGACTGGGTGCTGGGCCTTAACGCGATCGAGGATTATTCGGTGGTCACCCCCGGCGGCTTCACCAGCAAGATCGACGTGTCGATCGTCGATAGCCCCTCGCGCTATCTCTCGGCCGTGGGCGCGGTGGGCCTGACGGCCTATTTCGGGCTTACCGATGCAGCGGCACCGCGCGCTGGAGAAACCCTTCTGGTTACAGGTGCAGCCGGGGCAGTGGGATCGATGGTGGGTCAGATCGGCAAGATCCTGGGCCTTAGGGTCATCGGCATTGCCGGCGGCGCGGAAAAGTGCCGCCGCCTGGTGCAGGACTACAGCTTTGACATGGCAATCGACTACAAGGACGCGCACGGGGCCAAGCCGGTCGACGCCCTCTCGGCCGAAATTGCCGCTGCCGCGCCGCAGGGGGTGGATATCCTGTTTGAGAACGTCGGCGGCGATGTGATGGATGCGGTGCTGATGAACCTGGCGCTGCATGCCCGCGTGGTGCTGTGCGGGTTGATCAGCGAATACAACGCCCCGGAAAAGATCGGCATTCGCAACCTGTGGCAGGTGATCGTGAAACAGGCGACGATCAAGGGTTTCCTGATCGCCGGCTATGTCCCCCGCTTTGCCGAAGGCGGCGCGGCCGTGGCGCAATGGATCGGCGAAGGGCGCCTGCGCGTGGACGAGGATATCCAGCATGGCCTGGAAAACGCCTATGACGCATTCATGCGCCTGTTCACTGGCGCCAACACCGGCAAGCTGGTGCTGGCGGTGGAGTGATGGGCGTAAACTCTCTCCCCCTCCTCTTCAGAGGAGGGGTCGGGGATGGTGCGAAGCCTTGCACTACCTTTCCACCACCACCCGACCCCCTCCTCTGAAGAGGAGGGGAGAAATCGCTTCACCCCCCAAACGCACAATCCCCAAAACCTCAGAACTGCACACGCTTGGTATAGCCGCCATCAATCACCACATTGGTTCCCGTGGTGAAAGACGATGCCGGGCTGGCCAGGAACACCACGGTGCGCGCCACTTCTTCCGGCCCGCCCCAGCGGCCCAGCACGAACTGCGCCTGCGTGGCGGCATAGAGTTCGGGCATGACGCCCTCGATCGCTTCCCAGTTGCCGCCGGGAAAGCGGATCGGGCCCGGTGATACACTGTTGACGCGAATGCCCTTGGCGCCCAGCGCCTGGCTCAGCTGTCCGGCATGCACCAGCAGCGCGCCCTTAAGCGCGTTGTAGCCTTGCGGCACGATGAAGGTTTCCACGCCGGCCGTGCTGGCCGTGACCACGATGCTGCCCTCACCCGAGGCGGCGAGCGCCTCTTCCAGCACCTCCACCCCGATGACCAGGCCCATGATGTCGTAATCCAGGCTCTTTTGCCAATCGCCCGTCGCGCCCGCGCCGCTGGTGGAGATCATCGGCACGAAGATATCGCATCCGCCCAGCGCGTCGCGCGCCTGCGTCAGCCACGCGCGATAGGCATCGTGGCCGCTTTCCATGTCGAATGCGCTGCCAAATACCTTGCCGCCATGCGCGGCCAGCGCGGCGGCGGTTTCGGCCACCTGTTCGGCATTGCGCGAACAGAACGCGACATCGGCGCCTTCTGCGGCGAACAGCTCTACCGTGGCGCGGCCGATGCCCCGGCTGCCGCCGGTGAGGATTACCTTTTTCCCCTTGAGTCCCAGATCCATGTTCTCGTTCCTTTCGGACGCGCACGCCGCGCCATGATAGCAGGATCAAACTGGCGCATCGCCCCGGCCGCGCTCCACTGCCCTTTTGGAGAGGAATGGCCTGCGCGTGCCTGTGTTAGCAAGCGGGCAAACGTCATGCGGGAGAGAGCGATGGGCAGGTTGGACGGCAAGCGCGCCGTGGTTCTGGGCGCGAGCAGCGAAGGCAACATGGGCCAGCACATCGCGCGCCGTTTTCTGGACGAAGGCGCACAGGTTCTGGTCGCCGGGCGCAAGGAAAGCGTGCTCGCCGATTTTGCCAGTGCCCATGCGTGCCACTGGGCGGCGTGCGACATCACCAGCCCGGAAAGCCTTGCCGCGATGGCCGATGCGGCGGTTGGCGCGATGGGCGGGGTGGATATTGCCGTCAACGCCACGGGCTGGGGCCTGCTCAAGCCGTTCCTCGATACCACGCGCGACGAACTCGATACCATCACCGCGCTGCAATACATCGGCCCGTTCCAGTTCTACCAGGCGATGATCCGCAAGATGGCGCGCAGCATGGGCGGCCGCGGCGGCAGCCTGATCCAGATCAGCAGCGCCACGGCCACGATCATGCTCAACGATCACGCCGCCTACATGGGCACCAAGGCCGGCACCGACCACGTGGTGCGCTGCGTCGCGCACGAATTTGGTGAGGAAGGCATCCGCGCCAATTCGATCTCGCCGGGCCTCACCGAAACGCCGATGACCGCGCAGGCCAAGGCCGTGCCCGGCCTGTTCGACAGCTTCCTGGCGGGCTATCCGCTGGGCCGCATCGGCACGAGCGACGATATCGCCGCCGCCGCCGTGTTCCTGGCCAGCGACGAATGCTTCATGACCGGGGAAAACCTCCAGGTAAACGGCGGCCTTACCTTGCGGCGCAACCCCACCCGCGTGGAAATGGCCGCGGCCATGGCCAAGGGCGGCTGAAAAAGACCGCCCGCTGCCATCTGGTTTCGCTCGGTGTGCTGCGCTAGGCAGGCCTGATGCAAGCAAGCCATGATGACGACGCGCCCGGAACCTGGACCGCGCAAGGGGCCAACCACGCCACGCGGGCGCAACGGATAACCGGTGTCGTTGCCATCGTGCTGCTGGCGCTGGCTGGCCTGTGGACCTTGCGGATGTTCCTGCCCGCGCTGGGCTGGGGCGTCATCCTGGCGGTCTCGCTTTGGCCGCTCCACGTTACAGCGGCGCAGCGCTGGCCACGCGGGCAGAAGCTGGTCTTGCCTGCGGTGTTCACCCTGCTGGTGCTGCTGGTGTTTGTCATCCCGCTGGTCATGGTCGCCGCCGCCGTGGCGCACGACAGCATGGCCGTGACGCAGTGGCTGGCGCAGGCCCATGCCCAGGGCGTGCCGGTGCCCGATTTCGTGGCGCACCTGCCCTATGGCGATCACCTGGTCGCCTGGTGGCAGCAGACCCTGGCCACGCCCGAGGCGATCGATCGCCTGTCGATGCAGGCACACAAGCTGCATTTTACGTCGGGCGAAAAGATCCTGGGCCTGGTCGCGCATCGCGTGCTGCTGGTCAGCTTCATGCTGCTGACGCTGTTCTTCCTGATGCGCGATGGCGCGCGTGTGGCCCATGCCTTGCGCATCGGCACGCGCCGCGCCTTTGGCGAACTGGGCCTGCGCGTGGCCGATCAGGCGGTGCTGGCGGTGCGCGGCACGGTCAATGGCCTGATCATCATCGGCTTTGGCGAAGGCGTGTTGATGGGCCTGGCCTATGGCTTTGCCGGAGTGGACCATGCCGCGCTACTCGGCCTGCTCACCGCGCTGCTGTCGGCCATTCCGCTCGGCGCGGTGGCGGCGGTGGTCCTCGCCGCTGCCCTGCTCGCCGCGGCCGGCAAGGCGGCGGCGGCGGTGATCGTGCTGGTCTTTGGCGGCGTGGTGATCTTCGTGGCCGATCACTTCGTGCGGCCGGTGTTCATCGGCGGGGGCCCGCGGG
>NZ_KE148371.1:12318-28604 GCF_000410615.1 Novosphingobium sp. B-7
GCTGCTGGCCATCCTGGGCGGGATCGAAACCTGGGGCCTGATCGGGCTGGTGATCGGGCCGGCGCTGATTGCTGTGCTGATGCTGCTGTGGCGCGAATGGGTTGGCGCGCACCAGGGCCCGCTTAACCCGGCGCCGGAAGCGTCTCTGCCGCAATGATCTGGGCGATCTGCGCGCGCAGCTGATCCTTGCGCACCTTGCCCGCCGCCGTGCGCGGCAGGGCAGGGATCGTTTCAAAGCGTTCGGGAATCTTCTGCCGCGCCAGGCCACTGGCCGCCACGTGCGCGGCCAGATCAGCCGCCGCCACAGCGCCCCGCGCCACGATGAACGCGCAGACCCCCTCGCCCAGCCGGGCATGGGGCATGGCCACCACCGCGCAATCGGCCACGGCCGGGTGCATTGCCAGCACCTGCTCGATCTCGGTCGCGGAGATGTTTTCGCCGCCGCGAATGATCAGGTCTTTCTTGCGCCCGGTCACGGTGATCGCGCCGGCGGCGTCGCGCACGCCCAGGTCTCCGGTGCGGAAAAAGCCCTGCGCGTCGATGGCCTTGGCGGTTTCGGCCACGTCGGTATAGCCGATCATCATCGCCGGCCCGCGTGCCAGGATTTCGCCCTCGCGCCCATCGGGCAGATCGTTGCCGGCGTCATCGACAATGCGCACGGCATAGTCGACGATGCGCCCATCGGTCTGCGCCGCGCGCGCAGGGTCATCGGGCCAGCCAAAGCTGACCAGCGGCACTTCGGAACTGCCGAACACGCGAAACGGCGCGCAGCGGGCAAAGGCGGATCGCGCCTGAACGATCACTTCGGGCGCGACGGCGGCGCCGCCACAGGCAAAGAAACGGAACGTGGGCAGGGTCTCGCCCGCCCCGCGCGCGGCAGCGGCCAGTTCCACCAGGAACGGCGTGGCCGCCACCGTGCCAACCACGCCATGCCGCGCGATCAGGGCCAAAGCCTCCTGCGCGTTCCAGCTTTCCATTAGCACCGTGCAGGTGCCCATCACCAGCGGCATTTCCAGGCCATTGGCAAAGCCCGACACATGCGTGACCGGCGATGGCATCAGCACCGCCTCGCCCGGTTTCAGCCCCCAGAACGCCCCGCTCTGGCCGATTACCCGGCCCAGCGTGGCGTGGCTGTGCAGCACGCCCTTGGGCCGCCCCGTGGTGCCCGAGGTATAGAGCACCATCTTCACCGCCATGGGATCGACCGCCACCCGTGCATCCGGCAGGCTGCGCCCGGCCGCCACCAGGCTGGCAAGATCGTCAGGCCCCTCGCCGCGCACGGTGAACACATGCGCCAGCGCGGGCAGATCGGCCTGCACCCGGGCGGCCATGGCGGCATGGTCCACCTTGCGGAACACCGTGGGCACGAACAGCGCGCGGGCCACGGCATCGCCCAGCATCACGCGCATTTCGGCGTCGCGATAGATCGGCACGATCGGGTTGACCACAAGCCCGGCGATCACGCAGGCTAGGTTCAGCACCGCCGCCTCGCGCCAGTTGGGCAGCTGGAACGCCACCACATCGCCCGGCACCAGGCCCCGGGCGCGCAGCGACGCGGCCAACGCTAGGGCATCGGCCCACAGCGCCGCAAACGTCAGCGCGCCGGCGTCATCAATGATGCACGGATCATCGGGCCGCGTGGCCGCCAGATCAGCGGCGCGATCGGCTATCGTCTGATGCGGCCACAGCCCGTCGCGCACGAACGGCGCCTGGTGCGCGGCCGGAACGGCGGGCCAAGACTGGGCAGGTTCACGCGCTGATTCGCCGCTGTCGTTCATCATCCTCGTCGCCTAGCCCGTTTTTACGCTTGTTCGCCGGTTAGCGGGCGCCTGTCCACTTGGCCAAAATGCGAGGAACCTGTCACCTGTCCCAGCTTGGCAAGGCGATCTGCCTGCGGCAGCTTTGGCTATTAGCGACACAAGCAAAACAGGCAGGAGAGGCCGCAGATGAGCAATGAACGGGCCGAGCGGCGCCAGCGGATCGGCGATATTGCCGAGATCATGCTGGATTACGTCGAGCACAACAGCACCTACCAGGCCCAGCAGGTGGCGCGCGTCCGCACCGCCACCTATACCGATCCCGATCAGTGGAAGGCCGAGATGGAACTGGTGTTCCGCCGCGTGCCGCTGATGCTGGCCTTCACCGCCGAACTGCCCGAGCCGGGCAATTACAAGGCGATGGACGCGATGGGCCTGCCCGTGCTGATCGTGCGCGACAAGGCGGGAGAAGTGCGCGCGTTCCTCAACGTCTGCTCGCATCGCGGCGCGCCGGTCGCTTCCGAAGGGCACGGCAAGTGCGCCCGCTTCACCTGCAAGTACCACGGCTGGACCTATGGCCAGGATGGCAAGCTGCTGGGCGTGTCGGAAAGCGCCAACTTTGGCGATGTCGACAAGGCCGGCCTCGCCCTGCGCGCGCTGCCTTGCGAGGAGCGCGCGGGGATGATCTTCGTGGCGCTCACGCCCAATGCCCCGCTCGATCTCGATGACTATTTCCAGGGCTTTCTCGAGGATTTCGACAATGTCGGCTTTGCCGACTGGGCCTATCTCGGCAGCCGCACGATCGAGGGCGCCAACTGGAAGATCGCGTTCGACGGCTATCTCGAAGGCTATCACTTCGCCTCGCTGCACCCCGCCACGATCGAGCCGCGCACGCCATCGAACCGCATGTTCTACGAAGGCTTCGGCCCCTCGATGCGCATCGGCTTTCCCCAGCACCGCATTGCCGAGGCGCTGAAAGACGTGCCACGCGAGGATTGGGGCGACCAGGAAAACAACGGCTTTGATTTCGTGCGCATCCTGTTCCCCAATGTCTCGGCGTTCCTCGCGCCCGAAATTACCCAGGTGGCCCAGCTGTTCCCCGGGCCGACGCCCGATCGCAACCGCACCGTGCTGCACTATCTGCGGCGCGAGCCGATCCGCGACGAGGCCGACCGCGCCGCGGTGGAGCAGATGATCAACTTCTTCCGCGATGTGACCTATCAGGAAGACTATGTGATCGGATTGGAAATCCAGAAAGGGCTGGAAAGCGGCGCGCACGACAACCTGGTGTTCGGCCGCAACGAACGCGGCAACCAGTATTTCCACGAATGGCTCAACTGGTATCTGCAGGATGACGCCACCCTGCCCAAGCCGGTAATGTGAGAGGGCGGCGAGCATGACGGTTCAGGACAACAAATCGCGCTATTCGCCCGATTTCGACATGCCGGTGCGCGGCGATACGATCACAGCCGATCGCTATATCTCGCGCGACTGGATGGACAAGGAAGGGCAGAACCTGTGGCCCAAGGTGTGGCACCTGGGCGGAATGCTGGCCGAACTGGAGGAGGAAGGCGACTTCATCCGCCACGATTTCGGCAAGGATTCGATCCTGATGATCGCCCAGGCCGATGGCAGCGTGCGCGCGTTCTACAACAGCTGCCCGCATCGCGGAAACCGCCTGGTGCTGGGCGATGCCGGCTCGCTGCCGCGCATCACCTGCGGCTATCACGGCTGGCAGTTCACCCCTGATGGCGTGCTCGCCAAAGTGCAGGACCCGGATGATTTTGCCGGCGGCAACCCCTGCGGCAAAGTGCACCTGTCGGAACTGCGCTGCGAAACCTGGGGCCCGTTCGTGTTCTGGTGCATGGATGATGACGTGCCGCCACTGGCGCAGTGGATGGCGCCCTTGCAGGAACGCCTCGCCAACTATGGCCTGGATAACTGGGTGCGCGTGCTCAAGCTGTCGTGCGACGCGGAATTCAACTGGAAGGTGATCCGCGACAATTTCAACGAAAGCTACCACCTCCCCACGATCCATCCCGAACTGGCCACGTTCATCAACGACGGCCTGCCCACCACGGTCTTCGAGATGTATCCCAGCGGCCACAACGCGATGTGGATGATCGGCCACCAGGCCACCACGCGGGTGGACTATCACAGCGCCGAAGTGCCCGCCCCGCTCGATGATATCGCCCGCGCCTGGGGCATCGATCCGGCCGATTATCAGGGCCGCACCGGCGAAATCCGCGCCGCCGTGATCGCCGCCAAGCGCAAGCTGGGGCCAGAGCGCGGCTATACCATGTACGAAGACATGACCGACCAGCAGCTGGTGGACTATTTCCACTGCACGCTGTTCCCCAATCTCACCCTCACCATGTCGCCCGAACAGATGCAGGTGCTGCGCACCGAGCCGCATCCCACCGACCCGGAAAAGTGCGTGTTCCAGCACTGGTGCCTCTATCCCCCGGTCAAGGGGATGAAAGAGGTGGTCACCCCGATCGGCACCGTGCCGCTGCGCCACGATGCCGTGGCACGGCACAGCCGCTATGGCGATGGCGTGTCGCTGGGCTTTGTCGCCGATCAGGATCTGTCGATCGGCACCACGCAGCAACAAGGCCTCAATTCACGCGGCTTCAAGGGCTGCATCCTGCCCGGCCAGGAAAAGCGCATCCAGCGCTTCCACGAACTGCTCAACGATTACGTGGCCGGCAAGGGCCCGGTGCAGCCGGCATGACCTATCCCCCGCCGCCCTGCCCCGCAGACGTGCGACAGGCCCTTGCCGATCTGGTCACCGCCTATGCCATGGCGGTGGACGATATCGGCAATGCCGCCGGCGTTGCCGCGCTGTTCGCGCCCGATGGCTGCTATGACCTGACCAGCCTGGGCATGGACCGGATCGTCGGGCGTGCAGGCATCCAGGGGTTCTTCGAAGCCGCCTTTGCCACCATGGCCAGCAACGCCCACTTTGTCGGCAACGTGGCACTCGGCGCCTATGACGCCACAGCCGGCACCGCGCAGGTCACGGCCTATGGCCACGCCTTCAGCCTGGGCACCGATGGCACCCTGCTAGAGGTGAAAGCCCGCTACGCCTTCGACCTTGCCCAGCACGAGGGCACCTGGCGCATCGCGCGCCTGGGCATGACCATGCTGCTGCCCCCGGTCCACACCCCGGCGCCCTGAACACGATCCTCCCCGCCCAGCGGGGAGGTGGCAGCCCGCAGGGCTGACGGAGGGGCGCGGTCTCGAACATCGCAGAGCAGGACGGCACGCTGTCCTCCACCCACACACAAAGACGCGAAGAACACCGCAGTGCCTTCGCGCCTTTGTACAAATCGCAATAGCGTCGGTGATCAGGTCGGGTTCTTCAAATAGGCGATCACGTCGGCGCGGTCCTGGCCCTTGGGCAGGCCGGGGAACGTCATCTTGGTGCCCGGCACCACGCGCTGCGGCTTTTCCAGGTACTGGAACAGCTTTTCGGCGGTCCAGGTAATTCCACTGCTCTTGTTGGCGTTGGAATAGGCAAACCCGGCGATGGAGCCAGCCTTGCGACCCACCACCCCTGCGAGCGAGGGCCCGATCATGTTCTTGCCGGGCTCGGCCGAGTGGCAGGCCTGGCACTGTGCGAAGATCTGCTTGCCGTGCACCGGATCGGCGGTGAACGATGCCAGCGTGGTGTGATCGAGTGTGTCGGTGGAATCAGCCGCCGGCGCGGGCGTGCTGGCCGCTGCGGCCGGGGTCATCGATGCCGCTGCAGCGGCCGTCGTGGTTTCGCTGGCAGCTGGCGTCTGTTCCGCTGCCGATTTGCTGCCGCCGCCACCACACGCGGCAAGCAGCAGCGTGGCGGTGCCCAGTGCAAGATAATGAACCTTGGATATCATCTGCATCCTCCGTTTTGTTTTATGAGGCTGCGCGTCACACAGGACGGCGGGAAACTAGAACGTGTCCGATAGTGCCACGCAATACGGCCGTAAGGGCAAGAACATATCATCGCCAGGGTGCGGATCTGGCCGGCGGATCGTGCCAGTTATCCCGCATTTTTCCGATACTTCCCTCGCGCGTTAACGGCTGGCCCCCCGAACCGTTCCCGAATGCATGATCGGGCCTGACATCAAGGCGGCTGGCTGGCTTTCGGCATTGCCTTCATCCCGCCGGAGTGGCCGGCGCGGCCGAGGCGACCGGCTGGGTGGGCGTTGGCGCCTGCAACGGCGCGGGGAACGTGGCGGGAACCGTGGCGTTGCCCGGCGCGCCCCACAAGGCATGGTAATCCTTGGCCATGGGATAGCCGCCCATCGGCTTGTTCTTGCCCTGGTGGCAGGTGGCGCAGCTGACCTTGAACGGATCACCCATCGGCCCCTTGCGATAGGCCGGGAAAGCATTGGTCAGCGAGCTGATATACTGCCCATTGGTTTCGCGCACCATGCGGATGCCGTACCAGGCCTTGGCCCGCTTGGGCGTGCTGATCGGCCAGGCACCAAGAGCCTGGGCATTGTGGCAGAACGTGCAGTTCACCCCCAGCGCCTTGGACACGTGGATCATCACGGCATAGGAATTTTCGGTCTGCATCACGCTGGTCTTGTCAGCCGGCGAAGGATGCGCGGCCGTGGCCTGAACGCGGATGTTCTGGTCCTTTTTCGGATCGCCGGTCAGATAGAGCGCCAGCGAGGCATCGGGCAGCGACGAAAATCCCGTGGCGGCGATCGGGTCGTCCTGGCCATGGCGGTTGCCGATGATGCCGCTGGGCGGCGCGGGCGGCATGGTCCAGTGGTTGGTCGGCACGGCCTGGCCACGGTGGCAGGTCCAGCAGGTCACCCCGGTCTGGGCCACGTGCGATTGCCAGTTGTGGTTGATGTTGCGCGTCATCTGCAGCATGCGCCGCGCGACAACCTTGGTATAGAGTTCGTCAGAGGCCATGTTGTTGGGATTGTGGCAATAGTTGCAGCCTTCCTTGGGCGCCACCCAGGCGGTCATCGCGGCCATGGTATAGCTCAGCTGCTCGGCGGATTCATCGCCCAGCACCTGCAGGTTCTGGAACTGCTCCTTGGCGCGCGGCCCCTCGGTCGATGGCGGGTCATAGGGCGGTGGCGGCACCTCGTCCTTGGCCATGGCCACTTTCTTGACCGTGACCTGGTCCATGCCGGTGCCGCGATAGCCGTTCTGGCCCGAAACCTTGTGGGAAAGTTCGCAGCCCCCCAGGGACAGCGCGGCAAGCGCCGCCAGGGCAATAGCGGTGATCCGTCTCATTTCCCCGAGCTCCCCAAGGTGGCGGGGTCGATCACCCCGGTTGCGGGATAGTGCGGCGCATAGCCGTGCTGCTGTGCCCACAGATACCAGTTGTCGACCACCGTGCCGGTCAGCAGGATGCCGATGCCCCCGGTCAGCGTGGTCAGCACGGCAAACCACCAGGCCCAGCGATGGATCGATTCCATCGTGGCGTTGAAACCCATGGTCCAGCGCCAGAACAGCGCGGCGCGTTCCGATGCGGTGCCGCGATCGGTGATCTGCTCGATCTCGCGCTCGCCACCATAGCGGCCCACCGCCAGGATCGTCGCGCCGTGCATGGCAAACAGCAGGGTGGAGCCATAGAGGAACGCGATCGAGAAGCAGTGGAACGGGTTGTAGAACAAGTTGCCATAGCGGATCGAAAACGCCGCGGTCCAATCGAGGTGCGGAAAGATGCCGAACGGCACGCTTTCGGCCCAGCTGCCCATGAAGAACGGGCGGATAAAGCCCAGCACCAGGAACAGCCAAATCGCGCTGAGGAAGGCCCAGGCCACATGCGTGCCCATGCCGAGCGCGCGGGCGCGGGTATAGGTGCGCACCCACCACAGCATGACCGAGGTGGTCAGGCAGAAACCGGCGATGATCCACCACCCACCCTTGGCCAGCGGCACGAACGGGGAAAAGCCATATTGCGGGCCGGGCGGTTCGAGCGACAGCCACGGCAGCAGGCGCACGAACTGGATCGGGTTCCAGTTGACCGAGGCCAGCATGTTGAGACCGATGATCTCGAACGCGGTAAACCCGAAGATCAGCGCGAAAATGCCGGTCCAGCCCAGGTAGATCGGGCCGATCTGCGCCTGGCCAACCAGGCCAAGCAGGTGGACGAAGCTGCCCTGCCCGATGCGCTCTTCGCTGCCAGGTGGCAGGGCCACGCCCATTTCCGGTTCGCCGCGCAATTGCACTTGGGTGAATATGTTCTGGTAGGTCGTCATCGCACGGTGCTCCTTCACGACCAGATCGGCAGGGTGAGCCACCAGGTCCACCACTCGGGCCAACCGCGCGTCCACAATGGGCCGCTGATGACTATGCACACCGCGCTCCAGAACCCGGCGTTCAGCGCCAGCAACAGGCCCAGGCGGTGAATGCCCAGCGTGCCGATCGAATAGCCGATAAGATCGCGGAAGAAGGTGTCTTCGTATTCCGGTGACTTGACCTCACCACCCTTGGGCGGGTTCACCGCCGACAGCACCAGCGCGCCATGCAGGGCCAGCGCCAGGGTGGTGGTGAAGAAGAACGACACCGCCAGCATATGCGCCGGGTTATAATGGAAGTGCAGGTACTGGTACCCGGTGTTCGACACCCAATCGAGGTGGCTGAAGATCCCATAGGGGAAGCCCCAGTGCCACGCGCCCAGCAAGACCGGACGGATCACCACCAGCGTGAAATAGGCAAAGATCGCCATGCCAAAGGCCACCGGCACATGATAGCCCATGCCCAGCTTGCGGCAGATTTCCACCTCGCGCAGCGCCCATGACACGAACGACACCAGCGCGCAGACCGTGATGATCTGCCAGAAGCCACCCTCCTTGAGCGGCGCCAGCGCCAGGCCATATTTGAGATCGGGCGGCGCGATCGAAATCAGCCAGGGATTCCAGGTCGGGCCTTGTGATGCGGAATAGAAAATAAGCGCCGTGCCCAGCGAGGCGAAGATCGCCGTTACCACGCCGAAAAAGCCGACGTAGAACGGGCCCACCCAGAAATCGAACAGGTCGCCACCGATCAAGGTGCCACCGCGCACGCGATATTTTCGTTCGAAACTCAGGAGTGCCATGGCCATCCCCCTCTCCGCCTGGATGCGGCGGCTATTGTGTTCAGATGCCGGTTTTTTCAGGCGTCAGTGCCCATGAGGCGGCGGTCGGGATCGCCGCCGCCTCTCGCACGGGCTTGCGTCAGCTGGCCGGTTTTGCGGCTGCGGCGGCATGCGCGGCGCCCTGCGCCGAGTTGGGGCCGTCGAGCCAGTTGTAGGTGTCGGTGCTGAGCAGGATGAAGTGAATGATCAGTGCCAGCACGAGCAGAAAGCCGAACAGGGCAACCAATGTCCTGCGCGGATCGAAAATCAGCCAAAGTCTCCACATGGGTTTTATCCTTGTGCAAGAGTGTTGGCCCTCGCCCGATCAGGCCCCCTTGGCCCGACATCGCGAGGGAGTGGGCGGCTTACAGCCAGGGCTTCCACATCCAGACCAGGACGTGTGCAACCACGGCCACGCCGGTGAAGCCCAGGAAGCTGCTCATGAACAGCTTGTGGAACTCCTTGGCTTCCTCGGGCGTGAGATACGTTCTCAGCCCAAAGCGATCGTCACGATCACTCATAGCCCAATCTCCTTTCGTTGGTGGTGTGCGAGAGGCGAAACGACCTCTTCGGGTATCCTCGCGGCGCCCGAATGCACCGTGAGAATGGCTGGGCCGGGCTGCGCGCGGCAGGCTTCCGGACGGATGGAACGGGCGCGGGTCATGCGACCTGCGCCTCAAGCAGGGCATCGGCCAGCCGATCGGCCGATACGCGATCTTCGCCATGGCGGCGGGCGGCGCGCTCGGCGCCATCGCGCAGGCGCTTGGCCGCCGAAATGCGGATCAGCACGGGCTGCGCTGCCACCACCTCGTCCAGCCGCGTCTTGGCATCGTCATCCCACGGCAATTCGCGCCACGCCGCTTCGCCGACCCCGCGCGCGGGCGTGGGCTCTACCTTGTCCATTTCGGTCGCCAGCGGCAGGATGTGGAAAAGCGCGTCGAACAGCGCGTTGCACACTTCCTGCACCAAATAGGTCGCGCCGGAATAGCCCATGAACGGCGTGCCGGTGTGGCGCCGGATCGCCGCGCCGGGGAAACTGGCCGGGATATAGATCCCGCGCCCACCGCGCTCGGCGTTGTACATGCGCTCGTTATAGCTACCGAAAAGCACCAGCGGCGGATTGGCATGGATCGCCGCGCGCACGTCCTCGTTGCGCGGCTTGACCCCGGCACTGCGCGCAAAGGCAAAGTTGCACGGCAAGCCCATGTCGTCTTCCAGGAACCGCCGGATGCCGCGGGCATAGGTTTCGTTGGCCACGATGCCAAAGCTGGCGGTGGCAAAGAAATCCTGCGTTACCGAGCGCCACAGATCCCACAGCGGCTTGATCGTGGTGTGCTTTTCCCGCTCGATGAACGGTTCGGGATCGAGCCCCAGCTCCGCGCCCAGCGCGCGCAGGAACAGCGTGGTGCTGTCCAGCCCGATCGGCGCCTGGAAATAGGGCCGCTCCAGCGTCTCGCACAGGCCTCGGCCAAATTCGCGATAGAGGCACACGTTGGCCTGGGCATCGGCCAGCTTGCGGATATCGGCCAGGTGACACCCCAGCGGGAACACCACATTGACCTGCGCGCCGATCCCCTCGATCAGGCGGCGCACCTCGTGCAGATCGCTCGCCATGTTGAACATGCCGTAAGACGGGCCGATGATGTTGACGCGGGGCTTTTCCCCCTCGCGCAGCGGCCGGGCGGCGGGCACGCCCTTGGGGCCAAATTCCTTCCACAGCCAGCCCAGCGCGCGGTCGGCGCTCTGCCACTGGTCCTCGTCGATAGTGCGCGGCAGGAAGCGCTTGATATTGGTGCCTTCGGGCGTCACCCCGCCGCCGATCATCTCGGCGATGGAGCCGGTGACGACCACGGCCGGCAGATCGGGATCGAGCGTCTTCCACGCCCGCTTCATCGCGCCTTCGGTGCCGGTCTTGCCCAGTTCCTCTTCGCCCAGGCCGGTCACCACAATCGGCAGTTCGTGCGGCGGCAGGCCATCGGTATAGTGCAGCACTGATGTCACCGGCAGGTTTTCGCACCCCACCGGCCCGTCGATGATCACCTGCAGGCCTTTGACCGCGGTAAAGACGTAAACCGCCCCCCAATAGCCGCCGGCGCGATCATGATCGAGAACCAGAGTCATGATCCCACCGCCTCGGCCGCCTTGCGCGCGGCTTCGTTCAGGGAGGCGTATTTCTTCTTGAACTGCGGCCGGTCCTGCGGGGTATCTTCCCACACGCCCGCGCCCGGCCCGCTGCCCACGCCATCGAAAAAGGCACGCATGCGGTCAAACCGTGGCTTGTTGGCCATCGCCGCGTTGACCACTTGCGCCAGGCTACCCGCGCCGGCCACGCCCATCAGCGGGCGGGCGGAAATCAGGTTGGTGAAATAGAGCGCGGGGATCGCGCGCTGCTTGGCGTGCTGCACCACCGGCGTGGTGCCGATGGCCAGGTCGGGGCCAAATTCCTCCACCGCGGCAATGTCCTGCTCAAGACTGGCGCGATAGTTCACGCGCACGCCGCGCGCCTCCAGCCAGGCGCGGTCAGCCTCACCCGCCTGCGTCGCCGGGCAGGCTGTGCCGACATAGGGCACATCGGCGCCGCTTTCGATCAACAGCCGCGCCACCAGCAGTTCCGACCCTTCATAGCCGGTCACGGTGATACGTCCCTTGATCGGATTGGCCGCCAGCGCGCCACCGATCGCGGGCAGGAAGCGGTTCTTGGCCGCATCGATGCGATCCTGTGCCACGCCGCAGGCCGCGCCGATCGCATCGAGCCAGCTGGCAGTGCCTTCCACCCCGACCGGGGCAGAGCCGACGATGCCGCGCCCGGCGGCGGAAAATTCGCGCATGCTGGCGGTGTAGAACGGATGGATCGCCGCCACCGCCGCGCAATCGAGCGCGGCATACAGCTCGCGCCATTCGCGCGTGGGCACCACCGGCCCGGCGGCCAGGCCCAGCGGTTCCAGCATCATGCCGATGCCCACCGGATCGGCCGGGAACATCTCGCCCAGCAAAGTTACCGTCGGGCGATCGGGCTTGACGCGCGGCGCCGCCACCGGGCCTTGCTCGGCCTCTGCCCGGGCATAGGCGAGCATCGCGCCGGCGAGCACGTCCTTCGCCTCGGCATGGGTGGGAATGCCAAAGCCGGGCACGTCGATGCCGATGATGCGCACGCCGTTGATCTGCTTTTTCAGCAGGCGGAGCGGCACACCGCTGGCCGTGGGCACGCACAGGTTGGTCACCACGATGGCATCATAGAGCGCCGGATCGGCCAGCCCTTCCACCGCGTCCTTGATATCCTCGAACAGCTTGCCGGTGACGAGCGTTTCGGAATTGAACGGGACATAGCCCACCGTCCGCCGCGCGCCGTAAAAGTGCGAGGTGAACGTCAGGCCATAGACACAGCAGGCCGAACCCGACAGCACCGTGGCGGTGCGGCGCATGCGCAGCCCGACACGCAGCGAGCCGAACGCCGGGCACATGCTTTGCGGCTGATCGTGCGGCCCCACAGGATAATCGGCGGCATAGCGTTCCAGCAGGGCGCTGCCCTGGGCCTGGTCGGTCGCCGCGCGCAGCACGCCGGCATCGGCATGGCAGCCACCGCCGCTGGCCGGCGGCGGATCGAGCGCGATGCGGTCTGCCTGGCGCGCGGCCGGCGGCGCGGGTGCGTCAAGCCTCGTCATAGATCACCTCGAGCGAGGGCTTCTGGACAAAGGCGGCGCCGCGCATATCGGCCTGGGTGGCGGGGCGCAGCACCACATCGCCGCCCACCTGCTCAGGCGAGAACAGGCCGAGCAGGCCATCCTGGTCGAGCGGGCGCGGCTGCTGCGCGGGCGCGGTGGCAACGTTGACCGCCAGGTCTTCGAACAGGCTGCCCCACTGGCCATCGGGCCGGCCGATGATCTGGTAATTGGCTGACTTGCGGCGAATGTCTTCGTCCGCAGGAATGGCGCAGAGCACCGGGATGCCCACGGCATCGGCAAAGGCGGCGGCTTCGCCGGTGCCGTCATCCTTGTTGACGATCATGCCGGCCACGCCAACATTGCCGCCCATCTTGCGGAAGTATTCCACCGCCTTGCACACGTTGTTGGCAACGTAGAGCGATTGCAGGTCGTTGGAGCCGACCACGATCACCTTCTGGCACATATCCCGCGCGATCGGCAGGCCGAACCCGCCGCAGACCACGTCGCCCAGGAAATCGAGCAGGACATAGTCGAACCCCCAATCATGGAAGCCCAGCTTTTCCAGCAGTTCGAACCCATGGATGATGCCGCGCCCGCCGCAGCCACGGCCCACTTCCGGTCCGCCCAGCTCCATGGCAAACACGCCATCACGCTGGAAACACACGTCTTCGATACGCACTTCTTCGCCCGCCAGCTTCTTGGCGGCAGAGGTTTCGATGATCGTGGGGCAGCTGCGCCCGCCAAACAGCAGGCTGGTGGTATCAGACTTGGGATCGCACCCGATCAGCAGCACGCGCTTGCCCTGCTGCGCCATCATGTAGCTGAGGTTGGACAGGGCAAAGCTCTTGCCCGATCCGCCCTTGCCATAGATGGCAATCACCTGGGTCTGCTTGGTAACCTCGCCCGTGTGCGGGGCATCGGGCTCGATCGCGGCTTCGGCGCGCAGGGCATCGGCAGTGTTCAGCAAGGTCATGCGCAAGCGCTCCAATCGAGAACCATCTTGAGGCAGTCGGCGGCGAGGAAGGTTTCGGGATAGGCGTCCCTGGCCTCGGTCGCCGGGCGCATGTGGCTGACCAGGCCGGTCAGGCTGCACGCCCCGCTGTCGATCAGGCCGCGCGCCGCCACCAGATCGGCCGGCTGCCATTCGGCGGCGATGCGAAAGCGCGCCTCGCGCCGGAACGCCGGGGCAAAATCGAAACTGGGGCGGTTGGCATAGAAGCCGGCCATCACCACTTCGCCGCCGTGGCGCAGCCGGGCGATCAGCTGGTCCAGGCAATCGGAATTGCCGCTCGCGTCATAGATCGTGGCGTAATCGTGCCGGTCATCGTCCTTGGGCGCGATCACGCGATAGCCGCTGGCGCCCTCACGCCGCACCGCGTTGCGTTCCCACACCGTGGGCGCAGGCGCGCCCATGGCGATGGTCAGCCGCGCCAGCAGGCGCCCGAGCGTGCCATGCCCGATGATGAGATCGGGCGCCGTGCCGCCTTGCAGCGCGTGGAGCGCGGTAGCCGCCAAGGCAAACAGCACGCCATCGGCGCCCAGCGACTCGGCCACGGGAAAGGCCCGTGCCGAGGGAATGATCACGCGCTGCGCCGTGCCGCCAAACAGCGCCCGCGCATCGGCATAACAGGCCGCGCCCGGCACAAAGACCCAGTCGCCAATGCGCCCCTGCGCCTCGGCCCCGGCGTCGACAATGCGGCCCAGCGACTCATACCCAGGCACCAGCGGATAGCCCATGCCGGGAAAGACCGGCATTTCGCCCGACCACAGCAGCTTTTCGGTGCCCGTGCTGATGCCGCTCCAGCGGATGTCGACCACCACGTCGCTCGGGCCAAGAACGGCGCCGTTGCCGGCGACCGAACTGGTCAACGTCAGCTTGCGTAGCGCAATGCACCTGGGTGCTTCGAGTATGACGGCCAGCGCATCCATGCCCCGGTCCTTCTCCCAACGGTCGGTCAGACCCCGTCGCGTTCACCCGAAAGCGGGTACGTTCCGGCAAGGATCACCATACGCCAACCTTGACATACGTCAATCTACCTTGACGTTTTTAAGTGTCATCCAAACGCGACAACCACACTGGCAACCACGGGATATGCCGTGCGATGGCGCCGCCACCCCGCAAATCCGGCCTTTTTGAGCAGCGCGCCATATTCAGCCGCGCTGCGCGGGCGCCCGGCATTCATCGCCCAGAGATAAAATCCGAAGTAGGCATCACCCATCGCGGCCGCGCCCGGCGTCTTGGCCATCGGCTCTGCCACCACGAGTCGCCCGCCCGAAACCAGCGCCTGGCGCGCGGCGCGCAGCAGGGCCAGGCAGGCATCATCATCGTGATCGTGCAGCACCCGCACCAGCGTGATGCAATCATGGCCCGGCGGAATCGGATCGCGAAAGAAATCGCCGCCATGCAACGCGATGCGCCCGCGCATCGCCGCTGCATCCAGCCAGGCGCCGGCGCCGGCCACCACCGGCGGCAGATCGAACACCGCCACCTCCAGCGCCGGACAGGCCTTGGCCACCGCGCTGGCAAAGGCGCCATGGCCACCGCCGAGATCGAGCAACCGCCGATGCCGGGCAAAGGGATAGGCCGCCAGCGCCTGCTGCGCGACCATCGCCTGCGAAGCCGCCATGAGCGCGGAATAGGATGCCGCCTCGTGTTCGCTGGCATCCTGGGCATAGTGCCAGAACGACGAAAGCGCGGTGGGCATGGCCCGGTCGCGCAGCAGCAGCGCCACGGGATCGGCCAGATCGGCATAGAGCAGCGCATGATGGCGCACCATCGCGATCGCGCCGGGATTGGCCTGCAGGGCGGCGCCCTGTTGCCCCAGCATCCACAACCCCGGTGCCACTTCCTCGGCCAGGTCGAGCGCAGCCGCCGCGCGCACCAGGCGCAACGCGGCCTGGGGCGAAAGGCCGCTGGCCAGCGCCACGTCATCTGCACTGCACGGCCCGCGACGCAAGAGATCAAGCAGCCCAACCTGCACCGCCGCCATCAGCACCTGCGAATAACAGAAGCCCGCCACCAGATCGAACGCCTGCGCCGCGCGGCGGCGTGACACGATCGCAATCCCTGGCAGCCGCGCCGCCCAGAACTGGAAGCGCGGGCTGGCCAGCACCCCGTTGCGCCACGCCGTCCACCGTCGACGCCAAGGCGCCACGGCAGACGGCGGGTCCAATTGGTCTGGAATAGTGGACATTTCCATATGTCTATTTTAATGGACATCATTGGTGTAAAGATCAATTCCTATTCCCGAGGGTGATTCCTTTCGCAAAGGGGCACGACGCGCATGGCGGCACGGGTTGCGATCATCGGCGCAGGCATTGGCGGGCTGGCAGCGGCCGCGCTGCTCGCCGCGCGCGGCCTGGCGGTGACCGTGATCGAAAAGGCCGGGCATCCGGGCGGCAAGGCGCGGCAGTTGGCCGTCGATGGCGTGGGCATCGATGCCGGCCCCACCGTGTTCACCCTGCGCGATGTGTTTGCCGATGTCTTCCGCGATTGCGGCCCTGACCTAGCCGATCATGTCACGATCCGCCGCGCCCAGGTGCTCGCCCGCCATGCCTGGGACGGGGCCGGCCAGCTCGATCTCCATGCCGATCCCGCGCGCAGCGAGGAAGCGATCGGCGATTTTGCCGGCGCGGCGGCCGCCGCCGGCTTTCGCGCCTTCCGGGCCGAGGCCGCGCGCATCCACGGCATTCTTGACGCCACCATGCTGCGCGGATCAAAGCTCGCCTGGCCGCCTTCGCTGATGTGGCGCATCGGCCTGTGGCGGGGGGGGGGTCTCCTGGCCCTCCGCCCTTTTG